>JAYTRT010000778.1:0-8690 GCA_043746045.1 Actinomycetota bacterium
CATCCGCTGAGCGTGCGTACGGCGCAGTGGGTACGCAGCCGCATCGTCGCCATACATCGCAACTCGTGCGGCGACGTCGGCGTGGTATTCGGCCTCGGCATGCGCCTTGATGATCGCGTTGATGGTTTCTCCGGTCAGCGCATCACCTTCGACGACATGGCGAAAACCGCTCTCACCGATCCGGCCGCCGCAGACATGCCGTTTCTCGCGTGAGATCACGTGCTCGCGATGCGCGCCATCGGGATCGGCATTCAATGTGAACCTGTCCGCGATCGCTCGAAAATCGTGGAGCACGAACGTACGGGCCGAGTCGATGAGGAAGTCGATGAACCACGGCAACCGGTCGCGACACATGTCGTTCGCAAAGAGACTGGCGAAGATCCTGAGTTGTTCGGGCCCGAGATGACCAGCGACGGCGGCGACAGCGATCTTCGGCGAGCCTGCCATCATGCGCGCCATTTGGACCTCGCGGCGTGCGGCGGCCTTCGAGGTATTGGTGACCGCGCACAACCAGTTCGCAGTATTGGCGTACTGATCGTCGGCGTAGGACATCGATGTATCGACGGTTGCGATCCTGGAGGCCTGCAACACCTGCAGCTTGCGTATCTGGCGTTCGGTGTCCATGAAGGCGAGGTCTCTGTTTGCGCCACCGAGCGAGGCGAACGCGTAGTCGTCGGAGAACAGTGACCGCAAACAGTCGAAATCGGATGACACAGAAACCACCTCTCACACACGCGTCAGGACCATCGAGGCGCTCGAGCATTCGAGCATTCGTCGGCAACCGGGAGGACAGGGGCGCCCTGTCCGAGCGTGATCGGGGAAGATTCAGTGCCATCAACCTAGGGAACATACGTTCGAGTCACAACCCGCAATCGTCCGTTTCTGGAAAGACTTCGACATTCCAAGATCGCGATGGCGAGCGGACGAGATCTATGCCGAGGGTGTCACGGAACGCCCGAGTACAAAGCCGCCGGTCTCCATCGCCGACTGATACGCAGCTGCTGTGACGTTGTCGAAGCACACGAAACGAACCATGGCGATGTCGGTCGTCGCGCCCCGCACGGTGTCGACGGCGATGTGCGTCGCCAGCTCGATCGGATACCCGTAGACGCCTGTGGAGATAGCCGGGAAGGCGATGCTCGCGGCACCGACTTCATCCGCTCGCGCAAGTGACTGGGTGTAGCAGCAGGCGAGCAGCTCGGCCTCGCCCTGACCGCCGCCGTACCAAACCGGACCGACGGTGAGGACGACCCATTTCGCCGGGAGCCGAAAGCCCGGTGCGATCTTGGCCTGCCCGGTCGCGCATCCGCCGAGGGTGCGGCAATAGTCGAGCAACTCCGGCCCGGCAGCGCGATGGATCGCGCCATCGACCCCACTCCCACCGAGCAGTGACTCGTTCGCTGCATTGACGATCGCGTCAGTGCTCTGCCGAGTGATGTCATCGAGTACGAGTTCGATCAGCATCCACGACACCGTAGGGCCGATTCGCCCGGGCGAAGGCCGTTGACAGCCGTCGGGTTCCCTGGAGCGGGAGCGGGACGGCCGTCGGCGGTCACACCGGAGGGAGATCGAACATCGTGACGTCGCTGGGCTCACCGCCGAGCGCTCGGTAGAAGGCGACTGCATGTGTGTCTTCGTTGTCTGCCAACACGAATGTGACATCGATACAACGCTCGGCGGCCAGCGTCGCCAGCATGTTCACCAGTCGTCGCCCGATGCCCTCCCGTTGGCGGTCGGGCGAAACGGCGAGGTCGTAGATGAACAGCTCGCCACTCTCCTTCCTCGTCATCGGGAGCTCGTGGGCTGTCAGCCCGCCCACGACCTCGTCGTCGACGACTGCCGCCACGGCCCAGAACGCCGAGCGGCGCAGCAACTCGCTCACATAGGTCTCGCTCAACGCCTCGCCGGGAGTGTCGAAGATCTCGGTCATCAACGCGAACATTTTCGTCGCCACGGCTACGTCATCGACGCCCAGTCGCTTCACACGGACGCCATCCGATTGCTCCACACGAGCACGCTACGACACCGCAGGTGATCCATCGCATCAGAACTCCGCCAGCTCAGCGGCGATCCATCGATCGGGCGGCCCGTGTCTTCCGGGTCACGCGCGTCAGCCCGACGCAGCGGCAACATCCGTCGTCCAGCAGTCGGCAGACTTCGTCATCACCTGATCGGCGAACCATCCGACACCCCTCGCGTACTGTGACCGCATGTCCTCAGAACTACTCCCCGAGGGAGACGACTATTCATTCAAACGCCTCAACGAGGTCGACCTCGGCCGCCACAGCACGATGCGACTGATGGCCCATGCCGGCGACAAGGTCTGGATCGGAGATATCGGGAACGGCATCGATCCGCACACGTCGCTGTGGCTCAAGAACGTCGAGATCTGCGGTCCGATGTCACTCGTCCGCTCGTACGCCCGCGCCTGCCACGAGGTGATGGAGGCTGCCTATCACTTCCCCGATCGACGCGATCTGCTGTTGCCCCGGATCAAGCGCCGCGATCCAGAAGGCCGCCGTGACACACCACATCCGTTCCTCCGTCGCGTCGGCTGAACTCGTGACCGTACTGCACCGTCGCGAGTCCCGCGCACCGCCCCGCCCCGCCCGCCCCCGCGAGGAGCCTCAGCCGAGATCGGCGAGCAAGACATCCAACAGCGCTTCCTCGTGGATCGCGCGACGGTGTACGTCGAGGGCTTGCTGCAGTGCGGGGTCCCATCGGGTAGGCGGTGGAGTTCCGACCAGCGGGGTCGAAGGTCGATCGAGCGCGGCGAGGTACCCCACTGCGTCGTAGCGCCACGGCAGGGCACCGGTCCGGCCGATCACGGCGCCGGCGATGCGCAGACCGCCGATGTCGAAGTCAGCGTGGATCCGCATCTCGATCCCGGCGCCGCGGACCCGGTCGAGCAGACGCCAGACGACTCCGGCCGGCATGCCGTCGGTGCACACGATCGGCGCACACCGAGGGCCGAGCTCAGTGGCGGCGGCGTCGATCACGACCGGGTTCTCGCACACCCACAACACGCCACTCGGGAACATCGGCGTGAAGTTCTCGAGCATTCGCCACGTGATCCGCACGGGTTCGCCCATCGTGTTGGACACGTCGAGAATCGGGTGTCCGCCGAGACCGAGAACCAGAACCGACGCGCTCACTGCATCGAGCTCGACGCCCACCGCTCGCCACGCAGCGCGCCGACCGAGCTCGCCCGTCAGCGCCTGAACGGCCTCGGTGGCGAGGATGCCGAGCGGATGATCGATGTCCAATCCATGAGCGCTGCCGGTACGACGGACGGCGAGAACGGCGAGGGGCAACGGCTCGCACGGCAAGTCAGCCAGAACGTCGAGGGCGTGGACAAGGAGGGCAAACGGATCGTCCGAGCCGAGCCGGGTCAACCGTCCGGCGCGCTGCAGTCGATCGACCCATTCGACCATTGTCGGATGCTGGACGAGGGCCGGATGGTCACGCGCTGAGCGCCAACCGTCGGACTTCGTCGAAGCCGCCAGCGCTCGTTCGGCGCGGCGGTCGACCAGCGGACCACCAAGTGCTTCGAGCAGTGCCAGCACTCCCGAGCCACGCGTTCGGCACAGTTGTTGATCCAACTTGCTCAGGTCCAGTTTGACGATCTCATCGCCCGTCCACCGTTGCCCGACAAGCCCGCTGACGGCATCTCGTTCGGCGCTCGTGAGATCGGTCAAGGTGAGGCGTGACGAGCCGAAAGCAGCAGATCCACCAGTCGACGCGCACGTGCCGGACCGATCCCGGACAGACGACTGTCGAGAGCGGCGCGGTAGTCCTCGGCTGTCGCGAAGACCTCGCCCGGCGCGAGTTCGGCAGCGAGCTCGCGGTGGCTGCGCGGCCGACGGTCCACCTCGAGGTCCAGATCGACGCCGACTCGTCGATCGGTGACGAAGAACCAGGCGTTGGCATCCGGCCGTTGCGCAGATGCTTGCGCGCAGTTCGTCCCGGACTCGGCCGCTTGCCGTGCTTGCGCAGTGTCATCGGCACCGGAGCTGCGGTTGCGAACCACCAACTCGTCGACATCGGAACCCTCTCGGGGTCCGGCGCGCCGATCGACAGATGGCTGAGCGCACCAAGCCCGAACGAGACGTCGAACAACTCGTGCGCTTCGGCCAGTTCGAGCCGAACGAACCAGCGCGCAAGGTGCGTCAGCTCCGACGCTCGGTCGATCGGACGTGTCGTTGCTTCGGTCAATCGACGCAGCAGAGCAAGCAACTCACGGATTGCCGCCGTGGTGGCTGCGGCGAGCTGGGCGATACCGCTGACTGCGGGCGCGGCGGCGACGAACCACGCACGCATTCCGTCCCAACGGCGCTCCCAGTTCGACGGATCACCGAACAAACCGACCGAATCGTCACCCTCGGCTGCGAGCCGCAGGATGTCCTGCCGATGACTGTCGTCGAGGTCTGTCAGGTGCCGAACGATCGCCACCCGATTGCGAACGAGATCGTCGTGGAACGTCTGCAGGTACGCGATCAGCTCCTCTTTGTACAGCAGGAAGATGTGCTCTTCCAACCGGTCCTCGCGCGAGGTCCGGGTGATGGTGGCATGGAAGTCGCGAGCGTTTCTGGCCAGGTCGGCGACGGCTGAATCGAGGTCGCGCAGCCGGAGGTAGACGCCTTGGGCCTCATTCGTCCGAACGGCGACGCGGAGTGCCTCCAGGCTTTCCGTGATCTGCCGGAACAGCGCCCGCTGGAGCGCTCCCGAGCGCTCGGTTGCACCGAGCAGCACCTGTACGGCGCCATACGTCGCCTCGCCGAGGGGGGTCAGCTCCCAGAGTTCGTGACGACGGAGATACTCCTCGACCGTCGCGGCAGCGAATGTCGTGTCCTGCACCCAGCTGACGCAATCCCAGAGTTGCAACTGACGCAGCGCATCGACCACTCGATCCTTGTCGGTCCCGAGTTCACGTATCCCGGAGACGATCTCGTCGGTGCGCAATTGCAGCCGATAGCTGTCCTTGGCGGCGACCATCGCCGACAGGATTCCGATGTACGTCGGTGCGTTCTCGGTGGTGGCTGCGCGGAGTGCGAGCAGCCGGTCCAGCTCAGGAGCGTCCAACGCCCGTGTGTGCGCCGGTGGGCGATCTGCACCGCCAATCGAACTCATCTCACGAGTGTAGGAAATTGCCGGCGCCTCACCCTCCTGCTGCCGCCGCTGTCGACGGTCACCGCGCTCGGGGCCCCTCAGCGCACCAGGTTCAGCTTCGCCCAGAGCAGCAGGAGCACTGTCTTGCCGTCGACGATCCTGCCGTCGGTGGTCATCGCCAGGGCTTCGTCGAACGGAACCTCGAGCACCTCGACCAGCTCACCCTCGGCCTCAGCTCCACCGCCGGCATTGACCCGGCTCGCTCCCGAATAGGTGCCCACGAAGAACGTGACGTACTCGGTCACCGAACCGGGACTCATGTACAGCGAGAACACCTGCTGCAAGTCATCGATGTCGTGGCCGACCTCCTCTTCCAGCTCGCGCCGCATCGCCTCGGACGCGCCCTCCTCGGCGTCGACCAATCCACCGGGAACCTCGATCAGCATTCCGTCGGGGTGCTCGTTGACGTGCGCCGGCAACCGGTACTGCCGAACGAGCAGCACCGTGTTCCTCTGCGCGTCACGGAGCAGTGCGCACGCCCCGTTGCCGCGGTCGTAGGCCTCGCGGCTCTCGGGCTTCCAGCTGCCATCAGGCTGGCGGCGGTCGAACGTCGCCCGGCGCAACGTGTACCAATGGTCGCTGAGCACCTCGATCTCGAAGTTGCGGATGTCGTCGTTGGGCCCACTCAGCGCGTCGTGAGGGGCTGGCCGTTTCGCTGCGTCCATCGGTCGCACGCTATTGCACGTGGTTCTCGTGATCCGTTCGGACAGTTGTCGCTCCGCGCATTGACCGACCTCGGCGGCCGCCGGAACCGAGTCGACGAGCGGGACGATCAGCAACGTGATAGCGATGGCACCGACCGCGTCGGTGGACGACGTCACCCCGCTCACCCCGCTCACCCCGCTCACCCGCCGTGACCGCAACAGAGCACCCCCGCAGTCACCACCAGCACCAGCACCATCGACGATCACGAACGACGAACGAAGGGACATCAGCAATGAGCCGAATTTTCATCACCGGATCAGCCGATGGACTCGGCCTGATGGCTGCACGACTGTTGATCGAGGACGGCCACTCGGTCACGCTGCACGGCCGCAGCCCAACCCGCGCAGACGAGGCGTTGCGGCTGGCCCCAGGTGCGGTCGATGCATTGGCGGGAGATCTGGCCGACATCGCGTCCACACGCGCGCTCGCCGACCGCGCCAACGCAAACGGGCCCTTCGATGCGGTGATCCACAACGCCGGCGTCGGATCACGCGAGGGCCGACGCATCGTCACGGTTGACGGGCTGTCGCACGTGTTCCAGATCAACGTCCTCGCGCCCTACCTGCTGACAGCGTTGATGGAGCGGCCGAAACGGCTCGTCTACCTCAGCTCGGGACTGCACCGTTCGGGGTCCGCCGCCGTCGACGATCTGCAATGGGAGAACCGGCCGTGGGACGGACTGCAGGCGTATTCCGACTCGAAGCTGTTCGACGTGCTGGTTGCGTTCGGTGTCGCGCGGCGCTGGACCGATGTTCGTTCGAATGCTGTCGCACCCGGCTGGGTGGCGACGAAGATGGGCGGACCAGGAGCATCGGACGACCTCGACCAGGGACCGCGTACGCAGGCCTGGCTGGCCGCGAACACCAGCAGCGGGACCGACGTGACGGGTGGGTACTTCTACCATTTCGCGCCGGCCGAGACCCACGAGGCCACGCACGGTCCAACGGCTTCGGACGCTCTGTTCGCAGCGTGCGAACGGATCACCGGCATCGCGTTCCCGGCGACGTAGCCAGCGTTCTCGATCCGTTTCAACTCCTTGATCGCCTCAGCCGGCTCGAGGGCGTCGGCACTGAGCCAGGCGCCGTCGCCGGCCGGGCGGAACTCGGTCGGCGCCATCTGCGCTGCAAGGCCGGAAGTGAGAGCGGTCCGAAAACGACGAAAGCCCCCGCCGGAGCAGGGGCTTCACCATTGGACATCCGTGGGCGAGGGGGGACTTGAACTCTCGTTGAAGGGGTACTGGCTGGTGTTGCTGAGTCCGTCTCGTACCGTCTGAGCTGGTCTTTCGCGATTCGCCATGCTGAAGCGTGCTGTGGGTAACCAGACCGTTTCTACCCGTCCGGTAGAAGATCCGGTAGAAGATCCGGTGGAAGCCAAAGACCGGTTCTACCCTCGGGCTGGATTGGTCTGAGTCGCTTTGAGATCAGTCGACTCCGACCGAGCGCACCAACCTCGGGCGCCGGGGATCGCCCGGGAGCGTCTCCCACTGGACTCGCGAGATCGCTACCGGCAGTTCATCAACGGACAGATGGTACGGGAACAGGGCCAGCGTCTCCCCGAGGCCGGTGGCAGAAGGAGCGATTACTCCGTGGCAGCCGAGCTGGTGAGCAATCGACCCGACTTGCACGCACGCGTCATGGTCGCCGATCGCCGACAAGATGTCGTCGTCGGTTAGCCCGACCTGTAGCCGGTGCTCCGAAGCGCGAAGGTCCAACACGTTCTTCGCATCGACCTGACAGGAAATGAGAACCCGCGGCTGGAGGTAGTCGGTGCGCATTCCCTCGAAGGGGTCGATCAAGTGTCGATACGCCTCAACGACCACCGAGACTGTGGGGCGACCCAGATAGATCACGGGAAACCCATTCGCGGGACCCCACCGGCCGCCGTGTGCGCTGCCCTGCAGTGCCCGGGCCGCGTAGGTGGCTGAGACATGGCGCTCCCACAGACCTGCAACATTCGTCCGCGGCACCCGTGCGACCTCGCGTGCTGAGCGGCGCATCAGTCGTTGCCCTCCACGAGCCGGCGCACCTCTGTGAGCACCCTGTCAAACTCACCGTCCATCAGAGCATCGATGGGGCGACGGTCGTCGAGACCGCGGAGCCGACTGTGAAGCCAGATCTTGATGCCCTCCGGCCGGAAGACCTCTGCGAGCTCCTTCATGAGGTACTGCACGTCAAGAAGTCTGCGAAGGGTGTCGTTACTCGGTTCGGAGGTCCCTGCGGCCCAATGTTGGACTTGCCGTTCACGGACCCCCGTCAGGTCGGCCAACTCGGATGTTGTCAGACCTCGTTCGGCACGTAGTTCATTCACCAATGCGACGAACGTGCTGCCGGCTCGATTCCTCGAGACCAGGGCTTCGGGCTCAACGGATGCTGCTCGCTTTGACATCTTCCCCTCGGTGACGCGTTGATGACGCTTGCAATGACGTAGTCTATGACGTACTCTGTGTCGCGTCAACCCGAAAGGAGACGAAGTGGCCGAACTCATGATCCGCCCACAGAAGAACGATCATCGTGTCGTGGAGGATCTCCTCGCGCCGAACATCGGGCTGCGTCTCTTCCCGTCGCGCCCGGTCGTTAGCCGGCTCGTAGTTGATGCCCACGTCATCGAAGACCGACCATCCCTGGCAGTCGCCGCACAGGTCGCCGGAATCCCCCTACTGGTCGATCCACTGACGAACCTCCTGCAGGCTCCCATCGATCCGCGGGATCGCTGGTGTCAACTGCCCTTCGCTCGACCGGAGGCTCTCTCTGTCGACGACCTGAACGTCACCCAGGTCGTCGCCGGGGTGGTTGAGCACCAGCTCGACAACGGGGCAA
>JAYTRT010000779.1:0-2781 GCA_043746045.1 Actinomycetota bacterium
TACTCGCAGCCCGGCTGCTGACAAGCCCGAGGTGCGACGTCCGACACACGTCATACGCTGCGTGAAATGAGCATGAATTCCGTTCTGTACTCACGAGCCGTCACCGAATTCGGACGTGTCGTCGCACAGGGTTCGGGCCATCACTGGGACGCGCCGTCACCCTGCTCGGAATGGTCGGCGCGTGACGTCGTCGGACACGTCATCGCCGTGCAACATGCGATCGTCGCGACCATCGCTGGACAGCGTGCGCCGATGAACCCGATGGTCGATCCGGGTCGTCACGCCGGACCGGATCCCGCAGCGACGTGGACCGTGGCCGCAGCAGCGGTGGCAGCGGCGCTCGATCAGCCGGATGTTCTCGACCGACTGGTGCAGACGTGGCGTGGGCAGGTCACGGTCGACGACATGATCGGATACAACGTCGGCGACACGACGATCCACACGTGGGATGTGGCTCGCGCTCTCGGTGTCGACGACCGACTCGACGCAGACCTCGTCGCCGCCTCACTCGCGGCTCTCGAACCGGTCGCCGACGCGATGCGTGGCCCTGGCGTTTTCGGCCAGGCGATGTTCATCGATGCCGCGGCCGACGCGCAGACCCGGCTGCTCGGTCTCGTCGGGCGGGACCGTCAGTGGTCCGGCAGGACGTAATCGGCAAAGCGGTCGCGCAGCGTCTTCTTCGAGAACTTTCCGACGCTCGTCTTCGGCACTTCGTCGATGAAAACCACATCGTCCGGGATCTGCCACTTCGCCAACTTCGGGGCGATGAACTCGATGACTTCCTCCTTCGTCATCGCTTCGCCGGGGTTGAGGACGACGCAGGCAAGCGGTCGTTCACTCCATCTCGCGCTCGGCACGCCGACGACGGCCGCTTCCTTGATCTTCGGGTGCGCCATCAACTCGTTCTCGAGCTCCACCGAGCTGATCCATTCCCCACCGCTCTTGATCAGATCCTTGGTGCGATCGACGAGGCGGATCCGGCCGGTCGGGTCCATGACTGCGACGTCCCCGGTGCGCAACCAGCCATCCGCAGTGAAGCTCTCCGCGGAGCGCGGGTCGTGGTAGTACGACGCAGCGATCCAGGCACCTCGGCACTGCAGCTCGCCGCTCGTCTCGCCGTCGCGAGGAACAGGGGTGGTGGTGTCGGGCTCGACCACTCGACAGTCCACGCCGAACGAGATGATCCCGGCCGTTGCGCGCAGGTCTGCCTGTTCGTCATCCGGCAGCTCTCGCTCTGCGGCCAGCAGATGCCCGACCGATGCAACCGGGCTGGTCTCGGTCATTCCCCATGCCTGCAGGATCGGCAGACCCGTCACCTCGCGATAGGCCTCGCTGAGCGCGCGTGGAACGGCCGAGCCACCGCACGGAATCGCCCGGAGATGGCTCGTGTCCCGGCCTTTCAGCTCCGGCAACACGCCCATCCAGATCGTCGGGACGCCAGCTGCGACGGTCACCTTCTGTTCGACGATCAGATCGGCGATGGCCCTGCCTGACAGATCGGAGCCGGGCATCACGAGGCTCGCCCCGGTCGCGACCGCAGCGTGCGCGAGCCCCCACGAATTGGCGTGGAACATGGGGACGGCCGGCAGGATCACGTCGCTCTCGCACGCGCCGAGCGAATCCACGGTCATCACGCCGAAGGTGTGCAGGAATGTGCTGCGGTGGCTGTAGACCACGCCCTTCGGATTGCCGGTCGTTCCGCTGGTGTAACACATGCTGGCGGCTGAGTCCTCGGGCACCGGGGTCCACTGCACGGGTTGGGCGGCGGCCAACAGTTCCTCGTAATCGTGGAGCCGGATGCCGGCCAGATCAGCGGGGACATCGCCTTTGCCGTCGTCCATCAGGACGAGATGCTTCACGGTCTCGAACGTCTTCAGCAGTGGCTGCAACACAGCGATGAGGCTGCGGTCGACGAAGATGATCTCGTCCTCGGCGTGGTTGACGATGTACGTCAACTGCTCCGGGAAGAGGCGGATGTTCAACGTGTGCAGGACACGGCCGCTGCACGGGGCTGCGAAATAGAGTTCGAGGTGGCGAGCCGTGTTCCACGCGAACGTCGCGACTCGGCCCTCGGCCGAGATGCCCAGCGTGTTCAGGACGCCACCGAGCCGACGGGTGCGGTGCGCCCACGTCGCGTAGTTCGTGTGCTCCAGACCGTTCGCGGTGGAGGTCGTGATCGTTTTGTCACCGTGATATTGCTCGGCGCGATCGAACAAGTGGATGATCGACAGTGGCGCGTCCTGCATCAGACCCTGCATGCTGCAACTCCCCCTCAGACGGTGCCGGAGCACGGGACGAAGCCCCCGGCCGGTGTCTCGTAGGTTACTGTCTCTCCCATCAGCGATGAAGCCCCGTTCGACCCGCCGGCCGCCGAGGCCCTCGAAGAACCGACCCTGGAAGAGCCGACCCTCGTCGACGGCTCGGGATCGTCGCTCGACGAAGCGGCCGCGCCCGCCGGTCGCGACATGCGCCTCGCCTATCTGCTTGCCGCGTTCGGCGCGCTCGTCGCCTGCTCGCAGGTCGGCGCGATCATCTTCCCGACGTTGATCAAGCGCAGCCCCTCGCTGCTCCTCCTGCTCTCCTCGCGGATGCGTCACCTCCTGTTCGCAGTCCCGGCCGGGATCAACCCGTTCTCGTACGCGATCGTGGGTTACATCCGTCTGTCCGCCGCGGCGTGGATCTGCTACGCGCTCGGCTACTTCTACGGCGACCGGGGCGTCCTGTGGCTCGAGCGCCAGGTCCGGGGAGACACCCCGGCCACGTTCCGCTGGTTGCAGCGCG
>JAYTRT010000780.1:0-2781 GCA_043746045.1 Actinomycetota bacterium
CCCGTCCACCTCCGCCAAAGAACCCCAGGTCAGAGCCTATTTCATCTCCGAACAATTGCCCATCTGCCGCTTCACCTACCGTCTCCACATTTCCGCGAGCAGCCGATCGGCACTCGTTCTCGACCACGCTGTCAGCACACCATTCAGGAAATACCAGGTCAGCCGGTACGCCGAGCCGAACAGTGATGACAGCGTCGAGTGGCGGGCGCTCATGTCGGTGTCAGATCGAGCGTTCGTACGTCGGGACGGTGACGGCGCCGGTCCGTTGGGCGCTTGGCGAGTTCGTCGGCGTGGATGACGTCGTCGTCGGGCACGATGTGCTTTCGTGCGCTGCCGACGATGACCGGGTCCGTCGCGTCAACTCATCTTGATGACCCGCATCGTGTCGCTCGCGTCTCGCTTCTCTCCCAGGATGCACCGCGCCACACCCGGAACACGGACTTTGCCGTCATGCTCGAAGTCACGCACCTTCGCAACGGCGTTTGCCCGAATCCGCTCTCGCCCGAATTCGTCCACTTGCCGAAGCGCCGCAACGACCAGCGAGACGTGCTCACTGATCATCTCCCAGTACTGCGCGGGCGATCCTGTGACGAGTTCGACGTCGACATCCCACTCGACAACGTCTCTCAGCCCCGCCTCCTCGTACAGGGCACTGACGTATCGCGGGGCGGCGCACCGAAACATGTTCGGCCCGTCCGGGTCCGGGGGCGCAATCGCCAACTCGGTCGCGATTGCTTCCGTCGCGATCGCCGTCCACGGATTCTTCTCGGGCTTGACCCATACCGAGGAGCAGAGACGTCCGCCCGGCCTGAGTACGCGGACGAACTCGGCCGTCGCCTTGGCCAGGTCGGGGAAGAACATGCAGCCGAAACGCACGGACACGCGATCGAACGTGGCGTCGTCGAACGGCAGATCGTCTGCGCTGCAGACTGTCGTTTCGACGTTGGCGAGCCCTTGTGACTTGGCTCGTCGCGCAGCCACGCCCAGCATCTCTGGTGCGAGGTCGCTCAGCACGACGCGTCCGAGACGAGCCCGATTTGCAATGCTCAAACCGGGTTCACCCGTGCCAGCGGCGACATCGAGATGATGTTGACCCTGCGCAATATCGAGACGCTCGATGATCGACGCGCCGACGGGGCCCAGCTGATCCATGATGACCGTCCCACTTCTCCCAGCTCGTGGACAGACCGGCCCAGGTTGCTCGCGCCGCGAACCCCCGGACCTCAGCCGTCGATGTGCGCTCTCACGCGCGACTTGGGTGGTGCAGGCAGTTCGAAGTCGCGGGATGTCGACGATCGCCTCGGTTCATCGACGAGCGATGCTCGTCAACGGGTGACTTAATTTCATGCGGGACTCGTGGACTCACCACTCTTCTTCGGGTGCGAAGCGGGCGGCTTCGGCTGCTAACAACTTGTCGATCGCGCTGATCAGTGAGGTTCCGACGAAGGGCTTGGTCAGATAGACGGCACCGAGGGCGCGCCCAGCGGCGATGTCCTCTGGCTTCATCCGACCGCTCAGGAAGATCGCGTTCAGCTGGCTGTTTCCCGTGCAGTCGCGAAGCCGTCGAAGCAGCTCGAAACCGTCGAGGTCGGGCATGTTGACGTCGAGTACAACGACATCGGGTGGTTGCTTGTCGGTTATCGATTCGAGGGCCTCGACTGCTCCGCCGGCGCTCTTCACTGCGTGGCCGCCGTGTTGAAGCCGGCGGACTACCAGGGCCCGAATATCGGGATCATCTTCGACAACGAGAATACGTGCCATGATCGATTGTCGACACCTCACTTTCGGTGACTAGCAAGCGCACGAATCGTACCCCGTTGTCCCTCGCAGGCTGGTGATCTGCGTTCACATCACGTGCGCAGTGCCGCGAGAGATGATCGCGATCGATTCAGTTCTGGCTTCGACGTGCCGATGACTACACATGTCGAGTCGCACCTCTGTGGATGTCCCGCTCAGGCCGGGCACGGTGCCGCCGTGCCGCCTTCGACGCAGGGACTGGATCGGAATCGTGTTCGGTGCCCTACTCCTGCTTTCGTTGCTCCTCACCTGCGTGATCTTGATTCACGTCCAGGAGCGGCAGTCCCGGGACGCTCTGCGAGACAGGTTCGGTACACGGTCTGCACTCGCAGCGTCATTCGTCACCGACTACGTCAACGATCTGGCCAAACGCGAAGCAGCGCACGCGGTGCGCGAATTGGCAGCCACCGACAACCAACAGCTGGGGTTCGAAAAGTTCGTCGGTACGTTCGATTTCGATGCAGCGGTGATGCTCGATGCCGAGGGCCGGCTGCTCCAAGTCTGGCCGCGACGACCGGACATCATCGGGCGCCGTCTGACGGACACCTACACTCACCTCGAAGAAGCAGTCGAGGGCAAGACAGGCGTCTCGAACGTGGTCCCATCGGCAGCACAGTCCCAACCGGTCACAGCAATCGCGGTTCCGATCACGACAGCCCAAGGCACGTTCGTGATGAGTGGTGCCTTTGTCGCCCAGAAGACTCCGCTCGGAGCATATTTCAACTCTGCCGTTCCCATGAACGGCGGCCACGCGTACCTCGTCGATGGCAACGGACAGCTCATCGTCAGCGGCGCAGCGACCACGTCTCACCTCGATACCGTTGCACTGGCACCTGCTGATCTCGCAAGGGCCGGGCCTGGTGTCGGCGAGCTGACGGCTCATGGCACAACGCTGACGTACGCTCGAACTGCGGTGTCGGGTACGCCGTGGAACGTCGTGCTCACGGCCTCATCAGCAACGCTGTTCGGCCCGGTCAAGACATC
>JAYTRT010000781.1:0-2778 GCA_043746045.1 Actinomycetota bacterium
GAAAGGTCCTCGGCCAGCCGGTTGTCGCGGCACATCGTGAACGCCAGCCCGTAGACCAACCGCTGGTGACGTCGAACGAACACCTCGCCAGCACTCTGATCGCCGAGCGCCATCGCGCTGAGGAGCGCCCCGTCGTCCAGGCGTTGAGCATGCGACGTCCACATCATGATTCGGCTGCCACGACTGAACTGTACGGCGGAGCGCCGGATAAGGATTGCGCAATCGACTCCGGCGATCGCACCTCCTCCCGGGCGACTGACCGACACGGGCAGTAGCGTCGGGCGTCATGCCCGCCAACGACATCCGCACCGCGTTGGCGGCCGTCACCGGTGCGCTGCCCGCCGCCGAGGAACGGCCCGGTCAGCTGCAGATGGCCGAGGCAGTCGCCGCCGCGATCCGGAACAAGCGTCACCTGGTTGTTGCCGCCGGCACGGGAACGGGCAAGACCATGGGTTACCTCGTGCCGTCTGTCCTGGCTCGCAAACACGTGATGGTCGCGACAGCCACGAAGGCGTTGCAGGATCAGTTGGCGAACAAGGACCTCCCCTTTCTGGCCGAGCATCTCGGGGTGCCGTTCGACTGGGCGATCCTCAAGGGACGCAGCAACTACATCTGCCTGCAACGACTACGCGAGCTGCAGCCGGCGACAGGTGCACAGCTGGAACTGGACGACATCGCACCGGTCATCAAGGTCGAGATCAAACGGCTCGGCGAGTGGGCCAAGACGACGACAACCGGCGATCAGGCCGAACTCGACTGGTTGCCGAGCGACAAGGCGTGGCAATCCGTTTCGGTCGGCAGCGAGGAATGTCCAGGGGCAGCTCGCTGTCCGATGGGCGATCCGTGCTTCGCCGAAGCGGCGCGGCGTAAAGCTGCCGTTGCCGATGTCGTTGTCGTCAACACCTACCTGTACGGACTGCACGTGGCCAGCGGCGGCGTTCTCCTCCCCGACCACGACGTCCTGATCGTCGACGAGGCCCATTCGCTCGAAGACATCATGAGCGACACGGTCGGCATCGCGATCGCCAGCGGAAGATTCGCAGCCCTCAGCGTCACGTTGCGGCGGATCATCGACGACCCGGGCATGATCGCCTCGGTGATCGAGAGTGGCGTCGCGCTCCGCGAATCGATCGCGCCGTTCACCGGTCAGCGTCTGCCGTTCCCTCTTCCGGACATCGTCGCCGATGCGCTGATCACCGGCCGGCAGTGCATCGACAACGCACAGTCGTCGCTCCGCGCGATCGACACGACCGTGGAAGACGCCAAGCAGCGCCGACTCCGCGCCCAGACACAATCGACCCGACTGATCGACGACATCGATCGGGCGATCGGTCAGAACGACGGATACGTCGCATTCGTGTCCGGTTCGCGCGAGATGCCCCGTCTCGAAATCGCTCCGCTCGACGTCGGCCCCACACTGAAGAAGGGGGTCTGGGACGCGCACACCGCCGTTCTGACGAGTGCCACGATTCCGGCATCGCTGATCGACCGTGTCGGTCTGCCTGCCGACGCAGTCGACGTGATCGATGTCGGCAGCCCGTTCGACTATGCGAACAACGCGATCCTCTATTGCGCGCTGCACATGCCGGATCCGCGCTCGCCGCAATTCGCAGCGGCCGTCGCCGATGAATTGGTGGCGCTGATCGCAGCTGCAGGCGGGCGGACCCTCGCGTTGTTCACCAGCTGGAAGGCGATGGACGCTGCCGCTGCGGCGGTGCGCGACCGGGTCGCGAACACCATCATCACCCAGCGCGACATGCCGAAGAACGCGTTGGTCAAGGCTTTCAGCGACGACGAGTCGTCGTGCCTGTTCGCCACCGCCGGCTTCTTCCAGGGTGTGGACATCCCGGGTCGAACGCTCTCGCTGGTCACCATCGATCGACTGCCGTTTCCTCGACCAGACGACCCGCTGCTGTCCGCTCGTCGCGAGCTGCTCGGCGCGAAGGCGTTCAGCCAGATCGACATTCCCCGTGCGTCCACCCTGTTGGCCCAGGCGACCGGTCGATTGATCCGCACGGCCACCGACCGCGGGGTCGTGGCCGTGTTCGACCCGCGCCTCGGCAAGGCGAACTACCGATGGGACATCGTCAAGGCCCTGCCACCGATGAAACGAACACGCGAACGCGCAGACGTCGAGGCGTTCCTGCGCGAGATCACGGCCTGACCCGGAGCAGATCCGCCAGCGAGCAGCGGCGAGCGGGAGCTGGACGGCGACCGGACGGCGGCCGGGACGAACCGCGCCCTCGGTGCGACGATGAGCGACCGGGCCACTCACACTCACACCGAGGGCGCGGTTCGTGCGAGCTGGGCACCACTGCTGGGCTGGGCACCACTGCGGGTCTGGGCACCACTGCTGGTCTGGGCACCACTGCTGGGCTGGGCACCACTGCGGGCGGGCGGGGCGGCAACCCACAAGGGGTGCGTCAGGTCAGCAGGCGGTAGCCGAGGCCACGCACCGTGACGAGGAGCTTGGGCTCGTCGGGGTGATCCTCGATCTTCAGACGCAGGCGGCGAACGTGAGCATCGACCAGGCGACTGTCGCCGAGGTATTCGTAGCCCCAGACGCGCTCGAGGAGCTGATCTCGCGAGAGCACCGCACCGGCATGTTCGGCGAACTCGCACATCAGCCGGAACTCGGTCTTGGTCAGGCTGAGCTCGACGCCACCCTTGAGGACGATGCCTTGGGCGTGACGGACGTCGACATCACCGAAGATCACAGGCTTCGCGCCGGCCGGCGGAATCTCCTGCAATTGCACCCGGCGGAGTTGGGCGCGAATA
>JAYTRT010000782.1:0-2771 GCA_043746045.1 Actinomycetota bacterium
TCGCCGCAGAGCTGCACGCTCAACCCTGTCGCCGGGTTCCGCATCAAGTCGTCCGCCATCACGGCGACCGAACCGCGCAAGAACGCAAATGGTGAGACCGACATCCGCTGATAGCGGATCGGGATCAGGTCGGCCAGCCGGCCGACATCGGACCGCTGCAGGACAGCGACCGGATCACGTTTCGCAGACGGCGACCAATCGGCCTGGTCGGCGAGCGGCACGATCGTGCGCGCCGCTCGACCCGATTCGAACAACTCGTCGCGAGACATGGCGTCGGTGGCAGCGACCGGTTCGAACGCGGCGCCGACCCGAGCCCGGCTCATGATTCGTCGCGGCGTTCAGGCGGAGGCACCGGTCGGGACGCGATGCGTTTCTGATACCACCATTCACCGTCCAAGAATCGCAGAAACCTGAGATGCCGGGCCTCGAGCGCGACCACGATCAGTGCGGCGAGCACGGCGGCCGAGAGGAAACGGCCGAACCCGGCAACCACACCCACGGCGGCGCATGCGAACAGCGTCGCTGCGGTGGTCACACCCTTCACCGTTCCCGACTTGTCGGGACGGAACACGATGCCGGCTCCGACGAAGCCGATCCCGGTGATCACACCAGCGATTGCCTGCGGGGACGGCCCCGATGCGACAGCAGTGACGGCGGCCGCCGCGCTGCCGATGATCGCGAACGTGCGGTCACCCGCAGAAGCACCGCGCAGGTCGCGCTCGAAACCAACGGCGAATGTCAGACCGAACCCGACCACGATCCGAGTCACGACTTCCAGGTCAGGGTTCACCACAGTTGTTCTAGCTGTTCACGGAAGACAACGCGGAGATCCACCCGTCGAGTCGCCGAGGGGTGGATCCCTCTCGCAGTCCTACGGCACAGCGCGGCGCCGAAAGCGCGCGTTGTCAGACGGCGAGAAACGAGAGCAGCGCTGCGTTGAACTCGGGTGCGTGGCTGACGTTGCAGCCGTGCGGTGCGCCGGCGATCATCACCAGTTGGCTCTGCGGAACGGCTGCGTGTGTGCGGTTGCCCGAGCCCTCGACCGGAACGATGCCATCACTGTCACCGTGAAGAACAAGTGTGGGCACGGTGATCTTCGGCAGGTCTGGCCGGAAATCCTCCGTCGCGAACGATGCCATGCACGCCAGGGCGGCCTTCTGGTCGGACTGGTTGCACATCGCGATCGCGTCCTGTCGCTGAGACTCGGTGACCTGCAGTTCGCCCTTGGCCGAGAAGAACTGCGTCGTGAACTGATCGAAGAACGATGTCCGGTCGGCGGTCAGATCGGCAGTCATCTTCTCTCCCTGCTCCTTCGTCAGCGGGCCATCGGGGTTGTCGTCCGATTTCATCAAGTACGGCGGCACCGCTGCTGCAAAGACGACACTGTGCAGCCTGCTCTCACCGAACTTGGAGACGTATCGCGCGACTTCGCCGCCGCCCATCGAGAAGCCGACCAGGGTCACATCGACGAGGTCCAGTTCCGAGAGGAGTCCTTCGAGATCGTCGGCGAGCGTGTCGTAGTCGTAGCCGCCGCCGGGCTTGTCACTGTCGCCGAATCCACGGCGGTCGTAGGCGATCGTCCTGTATCCCGCATCGCGCAGCGCCGGTGTCTGCGCCGACCAACTCGCCTTCGAGAGCGGCCAACCATGGATCAGGACGACGGGGCGCCCGACACCGCCGGAGTCCTCGACCTGGACACCGACCTTGCTCAGGAACCGGGTGTTGACGTCGATCTCGGTCACAGGACCACCTTTCGGTCGAAGCAGCGCCGATGCTGCGCAGACGCCTGTGACTTCCCCTTGGCAGAACGAGGTCAAACCTCTGGTCTCGCGTGCGCGTTCCGAGCCTGTGGCCATCAACGGCGTGTGCCAGGCTGATCGTCATGGCTACCGATCAGCGAGTGGAACAGGCTTGGGAGACACCGTCACTGGAGGAGATCCCGGCGATCACTCGGGCGCACGTTGCCGGGCTCGAGGCGACCGACGCCGACGCCGCGTGGGTTCTCGCCGGTATGCATCACGTCGTGATCACGACGATCGGGCGCAAGAGTGGCGCCGCTCACAAGGTGGCGTTGCCGTTCTGGCGTGATCCGGACGGCCTGCGGGTGGTGGTCGCCTCGTTCGCCGGGGCGCCACAGCATCCGTCGTGGTACCTCAACCTGGCCGATCGTGACGCGAACCCGGAGGTGCATTGCCGGGTCCAGCATGGCGCGTTCTGGTCGGTGCCGGACATTCTCGAAGGCGACGAGCATGCTCGGATCTGGGCGCTGCTCGCGGCCGACCGTGCGTGGTACGACGCCTACCAGGCAAAGACGGAACGCACGATCCCGCTCGTGCGGTTCCCGGAGACCCGTCCGTCTGGCGGCGAGTCGATCTGATCAGGTCGGCCGGATGGTCAGGCGCCGAGCCGGGCGAAGATCTGGTTGGCGATGGCGGCGACCAGATCCTGCAGACCTGCCGCATGCGGCGTGGATCCGTACTGGAGGTGCACCGCGACGCTGAACCGTCCTTTGTCGGCGAGCAGTTCAGCGGTCTCGAAATTCGGGTCCGGCTTGTCGGAGAACGTCGCCTTGTCGCCGACTCCTGCAACTGGTTGTGGAGTTCCAACATCGGTCGAGGGTGAGAATCCGGGGTCGGTTGCCGACTTGCGGATGACCACCGCGATCTGCAGCGCGCTGGGGTTTCCCGGACCTGGTGGGGTCGACCATTGGCAGTTCCTGTAGTTCGTGTCGAAGATCCGTTCGGTTCCTGCGTCCGATGCGGGTGTGCCGA
>JAYTRT010000783.1:0-2754 GCA_043746045.1 Actinomycetota bacterium
GTGACCGTTGCCGATGAATTGCGCCGCGCCGGGCTGCTGGAGGAGATGGGCGGCGCTGAGCTACTGCTCGAATTGCAGAACGCCACGCCGGCCATTTCCAATGCAGCGCGATACGCCAAGATCGTCCAGGACACAGCGGTCCTGCGCCGCCTGATCGGTGTTGCTGCCGAGATCGCGGAGATCGCCTACAACGAGCCCGACGATGTGTCCAAAGCACTGGATGAGGCCGAGACGAAGGTCTTCGAGGTCGCCGAAGACCGGGTCACCGATTCCGTCCAGCCGTTGGGCGATCTGATGCCGCTGGCGATGGACAAGCTGCAGGAAACGTACGAACGCGGCGACACCATCACCGGTCTGGCCACCGGCTACAACGATCTCGACGAGCTGCTCTCGGGACTCCAGCCGAGCACCCTGAACATCGTCGGAGCTCGCCCGGCGATGGGCAAGTGCGTTGCGTGGGACACCCCGATGGTCGACCCGCGCACCGGCGCGATCCGTACTGCGCAGGAGTGGTACCGGGCCGGTGTTGCCGGCCGATCGGTCGGTTGCATCACGCTGGCCGACGACGGCCACGTCGAAGTCGGCGCGTTCGCTGCCTTCTACGACGACGGTGTCAAGCCGCTGTTCGCAGTGACAACTCGTTCTGGTCGCTCCCTGCGGCTGACGGCGGCTCATCCCCTTCTCACAGCTGATGGCTGGAAACCCGTCGAGCAGATCGTCGTCGGCGCAGTCATCGCCGTGCCTTCGTCGCTTCCCGTGTTCGGCCACGACGACGTGGCCGACGAGGTGGTGCTGGTCATGGCTGATGGGGCAGTCGCTGACGGGAGCGCACCGACGGGCGCCTTCACGCTCACCGAGGAATGCACAGCTCGGTTGCTCAGTCAACTGTTTGCCACGGGCGGGTCAGCGTGGGTGGCCAACGCGGGCCACGCCCACATCTCGTTCGAAACCGACGCGGAACGACTCGGGATCGACGTCGCTCACCTCTTGCTGCGCTTCGGCATCCGCACTCGTCGCCGAGTTCGCTGGAGCGCGCACGCGGGTGGCCGCCGTCGGACGTTCGAGATCGATGTTCTCGATGCTCCGTCGCTGTTGAAGTTCTGTGAGCGGATCGGCATCGCCGGCCGGCCGAGCGAGGTCGAAGCCGTTGCCGAGGTCGTCCGTTCCGCATCACTCGGATTCGTCGAGGACGGTCTGCCGATGCAGGCCTGGGACGATGTGTTGAAGGCCAAGGGACTCCTCAGCTGGGCCGACGTCAACCGGATGGTCGGTCGGGCGAGTGGCCACGACTGGAACGTGCATCGCCGTCGACCCCGACGCGAGACCGTGGCACTCCTGGCCGAACTGTTCGACAGCGACGTCCTGCGCAGGTGGACGTCGGCGGACATCATGTGGGATCCGGTCGTCAGCATCGAGTCGTGTGGCGATCATCAGGTGTACGACTTCAACGTCCCCGGCACGCACAACTTCGTGGCCGCCGATGTCTTCGTGCACAACACCGCCTTCGGCCTCGGTCTGGCGGTTCACGCTGCGATGTCCGCGCGCATTCCCGTGCTCGTCTTCTCGTTGGAGATGGGTCATGCCGAGTTGACCCAGCGAATCCTGAGCAGCGAAGCTCGGGTCGATTCCAGCAAGCTGCGCAACGGTCGGCTCACCGAAGCCGACTGGACCAAACTCGGTCGCGCAGTCGGCCGTCTCGAAGTTCCTCTGTATTTGGACGACAACCCCCGCGTGACCGTGATGGAGATCCGCGCCAAGGCCCGCCGGCTCAAGTCGCGAGAGGGTCTCGGACTGATCGTGATCGACTACCTGCAACTGATGAGCGGCGGCCACAGCGAGAACCGTCAACTCGAGGTCAGCGAGATCAGTCGCGGTCTGAAGGTGCTCGCCCGAGAGTTGCAGATTCCGATCGTTGCGCTCAGCCAGCTCAGTCGAAACCTGGAGAGTCGAGCGGACAAGCGCCCGATGCTGGCCGATCTCCGGGAATCGGGCAGCCTCGAGCAGGATGCCGACGTGGTGATGTTCCTGTACCGAGACGAGGTGTACAACACCGAGTCACCGGACAAGGGTTCGGCTGAAGTGATCATCGCCAAGCACCGTTCCGGGCCGATCGGCATGAAGCGCCTGGCCTTCCTCGGGGCCTATACCCGCTTCGACAACATGGCGCGCAACGTCTGAACCGGTGGTTCTCCCTGACGCTGTCGGATCACGAGGCGCGTTTGCGCGAGGCGATGAGCAGGAAGGGTGGCCGCTCCACTTCGACCGCCCAAGCGGGGACCTCCGCGATCTGCTCGGGTGATGGCCCCCATTCGACCAATGCGGTCAATTCGAAGCCGGCGTCGAGTATCAGCGACACGTAGGTTCCGATGATTCGGTGCTGCTTGACGACGCCGGGCGCCAGCCAATCGGTGGTTCGGGTGCCCTCGATCAGGTAACGGTCGAGTGGCCATGTCATGTGGCCGGTGTCGTCGGCGTTGAACGCCGGGGTCGATGGCGCGGTGTAGATCGGATGTTCCACCGAGAACACGAAGGCTCCCCCCGCAACGAGCGACCGATGGACGGTGTCGAACAGCCCGGCGAGGTCGGCGAGGTAGTGCATCGTCAACGAGCTGTAGGCGAGATCGAACGTGTTGTCGTCGAGTCGCAGCGAATCGAGATCCTGGCGCTCGTACCGCACGTTCGGATCCGACGTGTCCGACACGGCGCGAGCCAACATCTTCTCGGACAGGTCGATGCCGAGGACCGAGGATGCGC
>JAYTRT010000784.1:0-8594 GCA_043746045.1 Actinomycetota bacterium
AAGTCGCCGCTTACTCAATCCGTTAAGGTAGGCGGCGATGGCAGACCTCTCCGACGCCAAGCGCCGCATCATCGAGGCGCTCAAGCGCGTCGACTCGGCAACGGCCAACGAACTCGCCGAACGGTTCGACACGACGACCACCGCTGTGCGACAGCACCTCGATTCGCTGGAGCAATCCCGTCTCGTCGAACGGTTCGAGGGCGCGAGAGTCGGACGCGGTCGGCCCGCGATCAGGTGGCGCAACACGGGACTCACGATCGAGCTGTTTCCGGATCGCCACGGTGAGCTGACTGTCGAGTTGCTCGAATCGATTCGCTCCAGCCTCGGCGATCGGGCGTTGCAACAGGTGATCGACAATCGATCGGAGCACCAAATTCGTACGTACACCGAGCTCATCGAACGTCGGCCCGGGGCATCATCGATGCGTGTGCGGGTCGGCGCGCTCGCCGAACGTCGGTCAGAGGAGGGGTACCTCGCCGAGGTGGTCGTCGACGATGCCGACCTGCTCTTGATCGAACATCACTGTCCCATCTGCACGGCGGCAACGCAATGCCAGAGCCTGTGCCGGAGTGAGCTCGAGGTGTTCACGGCTGTCCTCGGACCCCTGGTGGATGTGACCCGCGAACAACATCTGCTCAGTGGCGACACCCGCTGCGCCTACCGGATCAGTCCGGTGTCGGCCTCTGCACAGAGATGAGGGTCAGGCGGCCTGACCGACGTGCCGGCTCGGATCAGACGACTTCGCTGATCTGCATCACCGGCGTGATGTTCGTGTAGTTGGCGACATCGGCCATCACTTCGGCCGTTCCCGGCAGGGCCAGAGCGGTCTGCATCTGATCCATGGACTCGAAGAAGAAGTGAACCGCAGCCACGTTGGGGCCGCTGATCCCCTTGTCGATCTCGCCGGCGACGTTCCAGGTGGAGCACGCCAACGGAACGTGATTGTTCTTGTAGTAATCGTGGTCGAACGTGGTGTCGTCGCCGCTCGGATAGAGAACGCTCATACGGATCATGCCCGTGAACATAGTGCACCGACAGCGGCAGGCTCACGTCCGGCGATCGCTCGAATCGGGCGAAATGATCGCCAGCCGATGTCGCTCCGCGCACCGAACGTAAGATGTCGGAGGTCACGCGGGCGTGGCGGAACTGGCAGACGCGCAGGGTTTAGGTCCCTGTATCGAAAGATGTGAGGGTTCGAGTCCCTCCGCCCGCACTCATCCGCCCGCACTCATCCGCCCGCACACATCCGCCCGCACAAATCCCCTGCACACAACCGCCCGCAGCATGATTGTGCGATCAGAAGCCGACGGCTTCCCGGTTCGGGAACGAGATCGTTCCCAGCGGTCCGCGCACTTCGACGATCAGCATCTCCTGGCCGCGCAAGATTCCCATGGTGACACCGAGCGCTTCGAGAGTTTCGGCCACCGGTCCGGGGTGCGGGTGGCAGGCTTGCAGTTCCACGAGTTCCAGGCCGATGGCCGCCGTCTTCGCCGGATGCGGCGAGTCGCCCCAGTCGATCAGGAACGGGATCGTCGTCGATGGTGCAGTGGTCAGTTTCCAGCTCAGGATGACTCCGTCGGGACGCCGGCGTTGCATCGGCGTTGCCGGACCGGGGTCGTAGCCTTTTGCTCGCGCCAAGGCCAGCTCGGCATCCATGTCCGGCACCGCGACCGCCCAGGAGACCATCATTGGTTCGCGCAGCTCGTCGATCCCGAACGGCCGGGGCGAACTCGGCGTCGGCTGATCGGGATCTGGTCCGACGATCTCCAAGTAACTCGTCTCCCCGAGCGAACACAACACGTTCTTCGTGCCCCGACCAACGTGTGCGCCGCCGGGCGACGGCACGACGCCGGTGCGCTGCTCCAGCCACGCAGCGGTGGCCGAAAGGTCTGGCGTGGCCAGTACCAGATGATCGAGGGCGGCGACCGACGTTCGCATGAATCGAGTGTACGCGCCCTCTCAGCGCTGCTTCCGTCGTGCAATCCGGAGCAGACGGAGGGTTCGACGTTCGGCGTTCGTCAGACCGGTGGGCTGCTTGCCGACGGCTCGCTCCCACGACGGAAGCAGCGTGCCGCCCACGAACGACTCGACGACGTAAGGGTGGACATAGCTGTTGCGGCACACCGTTCGGGTGTTGCCGAGATGGCCGGCAACCTGGTCGATCACCTCGTTGACGATGCGCGTCGTGGGAACCTCTGCGCGCTGCGCTGCGTCGGCCAGACCGCTCGCTGCGCGCACCGTTGCGTTCCACGTCCGGAACGTCTTGGCTGTCACACCCGGTCCGCCGTGCTCGCCCAGATATTGGTTGACGTCGATCGATCCGATTCTGCGGACGGTGCCCTCCGAAGATCGGTATTCGAACAGTTGCTGACCCGGCAGGTGCTGGCAGCCTCGCACGATCTTGGCCAACCGCCGATTCTCCACGCTCAGATCGAATTGGTGAGCCGACTTGCCCCGGAACGCCAGCTCGATCGTCGAGCCGTGTACGGCGACATGTTTGTTGCGCAGCGTCGTCAGGCCGTACGAGTTGTTGGTCCGCTCGTATTCGGTGTTGCCGATGCGAAGGCTGGTGATGTCGAGCAGCCGAACGATGGTCGCGACCACACGGTCGTGGGAGAGATCGTCTGCGCTGAGATCGCGGTCAACGCGTCGTCGCAACGGTCCGAGCACGTGCGCGAACGGCACCAGATCGGCGAACTTGTTGTCGGCGCGGCTGCTCGTGAACGCCTCGTGGTATCGGTACTGCTTGCGCCCTCTCGCATCGCGTCCAGTTGCTTGCAGGTGGCTGTCGGGCGAGACAGAAATCCAGACGTCCGTCCACGCAGGAGGGATGACCAGGGCGAGAATTCGTTGCACATCGTTCTGCGAGGCCGTCCGTCCGGTCGCTTCGTTGAAATAGGTGAACCGCGACACGCCTCGACGACGAATTCCCGCGTCGGTGTCGGAACCGAAGCTGAGCGTCGGCATTCCGGACAGAGTTTCGACAGATCGCATCACGCCTGCAGCTCCGCAGCAATCACGGCGTTGCTCATGATGCCCGAGAAGACGCTGCCAGCCGCGTTCCGAGAGCACGGCGAAGAGTTTCTGACGACGACACGTGCGCGCCCGCCCCGAGGAACGATTCAAGTACCACTTTCGGCGACCGTCGCTTGTCGAGAGCATTGATGCCCATCACGGCAAGGGTCTCGGCGTTCGGTTGGAACACGTGCACTTCGATTCCAGCGTTCCGCAGAGTGTCACATTCGACGGCCAGGCGCCGCGAGAACAGCGACCGCAAGACGTGGTCGGGGCGACGCCGGACCGCGTCCGCCCGCGCCGACATCGGCGACAAGACGATGGCGACATCCACGCCGGCATCGATCAACAGGTCGGCGTTCGTCGGCGAGTGTGCGCCGCCGTCGATGTAGCGGTGTCGCCCGACTTCCACAGGGCGGAAAAACGCCGGGATGGCGCACGATGCGGCAATCGCTTGACCCAGTGTCGCTTGATCGTTGTCGCGTCCGAAAACGACCCTGCGCGCATCGGCGACCCGGACCGCGGTGATCCACAGGCGCTCCTCCGGCCACCCCTCACGCAACGTGCCCAGCCGTTGCAACGACTTGCCCGCATCGATCCAACCGTGCGGGAGGAGTGACATCACCGCCGTGTGCATTTTCAACTGGCTCGGATGGAGCGCTCGGCGGATCATCCCGGCCGACGGGAGCCGGACACGCAGACGCGAGGGTGAGATCCGGTATCCGACCGCCTCGAGCTCGTCGAGCAACAACCGGCTGACACGACCTGACGGCGATGCCACCGCCGATGCTCCCCACGCGGCGAGATCATCGGTGGACAATCCCGTTCGCAGCAACGCACCGACGATGCTCCCGGCTGACGACCCGACGATCAGGTCGGCGGTCCTCGGATCCCAACCGAGATCCTGTTCCAGGGCGAGCAGCGTGCCGGCGTGGAAGGCGGCCCCGGTCGTACCACCCGCTCCGAGCACGAGACCGACCCGCGGTGCCGGTGGCTCTGCCGTGTGCATGGCAGACCTCATACCCATCGCACTCGCCGGTTGAAACGTGGCGCGGGACGAACTCAGTGAGCGAGTTCCTTGCCGTAGTTGCTGGCACCCCACCAGTCGACGACGACAACGGGCTCGTCACCCACCACCCAAGCGTCGTGCCCGTGCGGAAGGGCGGTCACGTCCCCGGCAAGAGCATCGAGCTCCATGCCGTCTGCCATTTGGATGTGGAGATGACCGGCGAGGTGATACTGGAAGTGGGGTGCTTCGCACAGGTCGGTTCCTGCGAGTGGCTTGACGTGTTCTGACCAGCGCCAACCGGGTTGGAGAGTCAACTGGCCGATCTCACTACCGCCGATACGGAGGATGTCGGCGCGCCCGTGGCTGAATTCGCGGGTCTCGTCCGGAGTGGCAAAGGCCTTCTGCTCTGCGCCGTCGACGTGGGTTGTCATGATGTCTCCTTGTTGGTGTCGGTGTGCCGGTGAGCACGGTTCGATTCTGTTCCCAGGCGTTTGCAAGTGGTTTGCAATCGCCGTGCAAAGACGTGGCATCACCCGCTGAATTCGGCATCGGACCACCTGGGCTACCGTGAGCCGGTGGAGCGCTTGTCCGTCCGGGTCTTGGGCGCCTTCGCGGTCGACGGCCTGGACGAGCGAGCCATCGGCAGCCGCAAAGCGCGCATGCTGCTCAAGATCCTTGCGTGCGAGCGGGGCGGCCCAGTGTCAGCCGACCGCATCGCCGAAGCGTTGTGGGCCGACGAGCTTCCGTCGAAGCCGGCAGATCAGATCAGTGTTCTCGTCAGCCGTCTGCGATCGGTGTTGGGCGGTCGTATCCCTCGTTCGGATGCGGGATACAACCTTCGATACGACTGGCTCGATCTCGATGAGCTCGTGGAGCGCAGTCGAGAGGCTGCCGCTCGGCTGGCCGCGGGCCAGTTCGGAGCCGCTCGTGCTGCGTCCGCCGCAGCGCTGCGGCTGATGGACGGACGGATCCTCGGCGACGAGGACGCTGCCTGGGCCGATCGTGTTCGTACCGAGATCGACCGCGCGGTCGCCGACGCCCGCCATACCGGCGCGCGTGCGGCGCTCGCGGTGGGAGCATGTGCCGACGCCATCGGACTCGGTCGCGCGGCACTGGATCACGACCCGTACGACGAAGTCGCACTCCGACTCGTGATGCGCGCCCACACACGGCTGGGGCGACCGGGATCGGCACTCGAGATCTACGCGGCATTCAAGGCACGAATCGTGGACGCGTTCGGTATCGGGCCAACGGCCGAGACCGAACAGACGCATGACGAAATCGTGCTCGGCGTCGACGTCGGCCCGGTCGGCGGCCCCCCGGATGCGGATGGGCACACGATGATCGGTCGCGACGCAGAGCTCGTTTCGCTCGATGAATCGCTCGCGGCGGCGCGACATGCGTCGCGACTCGTGGTGATCACGGGCGAACCCGGAATCGGAAAGTCAGCACTGATCGGTTCGTGGGCTCGTCGTGCAGCGCACACCGGAGCTCACGTCCTTGCCGGTCGTTGCGATCAGCCCGGAATCGGCCTTCCGCTGCAACCGGTGCTCGATGCCGTGAACGAATGGCTGGCCCGAGTCCTCGGCGCCGACCCTGCCGATGCACTGGTCCGCGATGATCCGGTGCTCGGTTCGGTCCTCGGTCTGAGAGGAGCCGTTCGAACGCTCGATGTCGTCGGCGCGAGCACGTCGGTGGAGGAACCCGATATCGGGCGGCGGCGTCTCTTTGCTGCACTCATCGCGCTGCTCGATGCAGTTCGTGCCGGCTCTCCACTCGTCATGATCGTGGAGGACGTGCATCAGGCCGACTCAGCCACCGTTTCCTGGCTCGTGTCGTTTGTCCGGTCCGTACCGAACGTCCTCGTGGTCGCGACCTCACGCGATGCTCGCCACGCGCTCGGTGAAGCAACCACGCTCGCGCTCGGCCCACTCAGTGCAGAGACGGCGGCCCGACTGATCGGCGACCGGGCGGCGGCCCAGATCTACGGGCGCAGTGGTGGCAATCCGTTGTTCCTGCTGGAATTGGCCCAGGTCGCCGACGGCGCGCTCCCTGACTCGGTCGTCGAGGCGGTCGAGCGGCGAAGCGTGATGCTCGGTCCGGCGGCGTCGACCATTCGCATCGCAGCGCTCCTCGGACTCGATATCGATCTGGATCTCCTCACCGCGTGCTGTCGGCGGCCGGTTGCAGAGGTGCTCGATCACGTCAGCGTGGCGGTCGCGCAGCACATGGTGGTCGATGGTGTCGGGGGGTTGCGCTTTCGCCACGACGTCGTACGTGAGGCGCTGGTGGCTGGGACCACCGAGTCGGTCCGTGCGTTCGTCCACCGCGAGGCCGCGCTGCAATTGACCTCCCGACCAGATCACAGCCCCCTCGACGCGGCCCATCACGCCGAGCGCGGTGGCCGGGACGAAATCGCTGCGGATGCGTTCGTCGACGGTGCGCAGATCGCACTCGATCGTTTCGAGGCTGATCTGGCCGAGGAATTGCTCGATCGGGCGATTGCCCTGGCCGACTCTTCTCACGCTCGGACCGCGCGCGCCCGCGTTCATCTGACCCAACGGAACTTCAATGCCGCGCACGACGACCTGGTCGTTGCACTGCGGGGCGATCGGTCGCCGTCAGCACTCGAGCTGGGCGGATGGATCGCGTATTACCGCCGCGATTATGTCCACGCACGGGCATTCGCGTGCGAGGCGCTGGCCACGACCGCGTCACCCGAGCTGCGCTCGAGCGCGGCAGCGCTCGAGGGCCGGATCCGCCACTCGCAGGGAGATCTCACGGGGGCGCTGGTGTGCTTGCAGTCGGCGATCGACGGGGCCACCGACAGCACCAGCCATCGGACTTCCGGTGTGGCACAGGTGTGGCTCTCATCAGTTCTGACGCATCAGGGACGGGTCACCGAGGCACTGGAGACGCTCGACCGAGCAGGCGACCCGACGACACTGCGATCACACCCTTTCGTCGCAGCCCATGCCTGGTTCACGCGTTGCCTCGCTGCAGGAATCGCGGGAGATCTCGGTGCCGCCTTCCGAGCCGCCGACGCACTGGGCGACCACGCCCAGAACACCGGAGTCGCCGGGGTGAGGTTCGCGCCGCTGGCATTGAACATACGGAGCTGGCTCGAGCGATCGGTGGGAAACCTCGACGATGCGAGCGAGCTCAGCGCACGGGCGTTGCTGACGGCGGAGCGGGCAGCCTTCGACGAGCCCGCCTCGCACGCACGCCTCGATCAGGTCGAGCTGCTGATGATTCACCGTCGACGCGCGGACGCATCGCTCGCCCTCGATCAGGCGACCTTGCGCCTTGCGCCGATGAGCACGATGGCCTGGCACCAACAGCAACGCGTGATGTTGTTGTCGGGCCGCCTCGCGCTGCTCATGGGACACCCGGATCGGGCGGCCGAGTTCGCGACGCGCCTCGGCGACGATGCGCGCGAACGAACCTCGGAGAGGTACGGCGTGCTCGCGTGGCAGCTGCGACTGGTGGCCGCCGGCGCAGTCGGCCGACCGGTGGACGTGAGCGAGCTGGGCGAGCTGCTGTCGGCCATCGACCGAGTTGCGGCACTCGACGGCTGGCGATTGATCGCCGAATTGGCTGCTGCGACTGGTCTCGCGTCGTTGTGGTCGGAGGCCGAGTCGAGGGCCCGTGCGCTCTCGGAACGGACCCGGGACGTCCCACACCTCGAGCAACGGGTCGTCGACGCGTGGTTGTCCTCGACGATGGACGAGTTCAGGCGTCGATCGTGATGATGATGATCGAACGGACCAGCTGGGGCGGCGTGTCGCCGAGGAGCTCGAGGCAGCGGGCACGAAGCGCGCGCCGTTCGTGCGATCCGAGGTCGTCCAGGAACGCAGCGGTGTCGGGCATCCCGAGCCGCCATTCGACCAGATCTGCTTCAGTCATGTCCGGAATGGCGATTCGGGCCAGTTCTGCGGTGCCGCGCAACCCGGCTGCGTTCAGCTCGGCGACTGCCCGGGAGACCGTCGCCAGCTTGGGCATCGCGTGCCGCCGAATTCGCTCCATCGATGCGGGCGGCGTCCACCCACGTTCGGTGACGGCAGCGGCGACGGCGGCCTTGACCGGATGATCGTCATCGGAGGCGTACGCAGAGACGATCGCACGGCCGCCCGGGCGTGTCACTCGATGTACCTCGATCAACCCGCGTACGGGCTCGCAGAGATGGTTGAGGCTGAATGCGGCGACGACGAAGTCGAACGACTCGTCGCTGAAAGGGAGTGCTCGGGCATCGCCGACGACACACGACGGTCGCGCTCGCGCGTCGAGCGCGAGCATCTCCGGTGCGATGTCGAGGGCCGTGACCACGGCTCCCCGGCGCTCGAGCGACAGGGTTGCCGCGCCCGTGCCGGCGCCGACGTCCGGTGCCGACGAGCCGCTGACCAGCGCCAGGCGACCAACCAGGACCTCGGCCATCCGCGCGTAGACCCGCTCCGGTCCTGCCCTCCACGCTGCGGCACTGCAGCCGTACGCCTCGGCGACGGTATCGAACGGCGTCACAGGTAGGACATCGCATCGCGAGCTCGATCGCACCACCAGTTGAACTCCGGGT
>JAYTRT010000785.1:0-2745 GCA_043746045.1 Actinomycetota bacterium
ACGAGAGGGATTTGAACCCCCGGGGCGTGAACCCTTCCGCTTTCAAGGCGGATGCATTTGGCCGCTCTGCCATCGTTCCGTCGGACACGCTATCCCGCAACCGCTGGGAGGTTCGTCGGATTCTGGCAGTCGACGCCAGGTCGGTGAGCACGATTCCGGATCTTGGCTTACGCTGACGGGATGCCCGATGAGGTGCGTCTCGATCGAGAGGTTGTCGCCCGCATCATCAGTCGCGCGGGCGAGCTGGCCGGCCCGGCGAGGTCGATGGACTCGTTCGGCGTCGTGGACGAACTCGACTGCATCGACGAGCAGTCGCTGATCGAGGCTGCGCGCGAGGTGGGCCTACCGGTCGTTGCCGTGCGGCGATCGATCGCGTTGGAGCATCTCGGCGCCGTGCCTGCGCATCGTTTCGGCGACCACCTCCTCGGTGGTCCGGTGCTGTTGGTCGACGACGAGATCGCTGGTTCGGCCCACGATGTCCTCGAGCGCGTCGACGCGTGGTTGGTCGATGGCCACCACCTCCGGCGCGACCGGTTACGCGATGGTCGTGGCGAGTGGAGCAAGCGGTCCGGAGTCGTCGGTGTGACGGTGCGGCGCCTGCGAACTGCCACTGGCGAGGGTCGACTGGGTGAGCATCGCCGTGTGAGCGCATCGGCTCACGACATCGGCACCGGCTCAACGGTCATCCGGGTGGCTGTCGATCGCAGTGCCGAGCGTCGTCGGTCGGCGACGGGTGGGGCCGTCGTCATCGTCGGAGGTACATCCGGGTTGATCGCGGCAGCCATCGCATCAGCTCCCCTGATCCTGCTCGCCACGCCGGTGGTCGTACTCGGCAGCATCGGGGTCGCGCTCACAGGGCGCAACCGCGCGGCGCGGACCGTGAACGAGGTCGAACGGATGCTCGAGGCTGTGGCCGATCACGAGTCGCCGACGCGCCTGCGTACCGAGGTGGCCCGACGCGTCACCGGTCGGCATCTTGCCGGGAAACGGGCGCGTCGAGCCGCAGATTCCTGATGGATCAGGGGAGACGGCGCGGATAGCATGTTGGGCGGAGAGCTGCCAGAGCGGCCGAATGGGGCGCCCTGCTAAGGCGTTGATCGTGTCAAAACGATCCGTGGGTTCAAATCCCACGCTCTCCGCCAGTGTTCGAACCCCGAGCGACCGATCGGTCCTCGGGGTTCGCTCGTTTTCACTGTGGCCAACGGGACAGCTGGGTGACTGGCGCGGGCCTCTCGAATGTTGCAATCTGATGACGACGAGAGTAGACATTTCGTCACGAAGCCATGCGAGCTCGTAACCGGGGGCGGTTCATCCGCCCTCATTCGCCCGGCAGACGGACCAACGGGTCTGGTGACGGACGTGAAAAAGGGACAGCACATGCCAGAAGACGATGACTATGGGTTTTGGAAGGACGATCGCGAGCGATCGCATGCTTCCGGGACATCGCGGCCGAGCAGGACGCCTCGTTCCACTCGGACGACCCGTGCGGCCCGACTGACGTTGCGACCGCGGACGAGCGACACCTCAGCATCCGGTCAGCAGAATCCGCTGATCCGACGGCTCGGAGCGTTGTGCGCCGTTGGATTGGTCGCCCTCCCGGTTGCCTTCGTCGTGCGCGGTTCCAACAACGACGCAACGATCAAGACAGCTGCGGCCGAGTCCGCCGTCAGTGTCGATCCTGCCTCGGTCGCGGCCGACGTGGTCGCCGTCCTTCCGGCGCTCGAGCCCGAGCCCGTCGCAGCCGATTCTGCAGCCGTCGATCCGGCGGTTGTCGATCCGGCGGCCGTCGATTCCGCAGCCGTCGATCCGGTGGTTGTCGATCCGGCGGCCGTCGATCCCGCGGTTGTCGATCCGGCGGCCGTCGATCCGGCGGCCGTCGATGCCAGCGTCGCATCGCCTGCTGACGCTTCAGGCGGAATACGCCCGCTGGCTGCAGTGGACCCGGCAATCGTCGGCGCAGAGACGGCCCGGAATCCCGCTGCACTGGTGGCTGCGGATGTCAGCGTCAAAACGTCGTGCTCGCCCAACTACACGGTGTTGGCCGGCGACTATTGGATCTCGATCGCAAGCCGATCGAACGTCAAGCTCACGGAACTGTTGGCGGCGAATGGGGCCCGGGTGACGACCCCTGTGTTTCCGGGGCGGACGATCTGCCTGCCCGCAGGCGCGTCGATTCCGACCCGAACAACTGCGCCGCCGCCGACCACGTCGAAGACCACCGCGCCGAAGACCACCGCGCCGACACCAGTCACGCCGACGATCGCGAAGGCGGTGCCGACCAGCGCGAAAGTCACGACGCCGACGACCGCCAAGCCGAAGGCCAAGACAACGGCAATCGTCCCAGCGACGACTGCCGCTCCGGCTACGACCTCGCCGCCCCCGCCGACCACCACCGATGCTCCGCCGAAGAATTCCTACACTCGGGCCCAGGTCGAAGCGATCATCCGGGCGGTATGGCCGAGCGACTTGGCCGACGAAGCGGTGCGTATCGCCACCCGCGAAAGCAATCTGGTGCCAACGGTTCGGAACTCGTGCTGTTTCGGATTGTTCCAGATCTACTTCGGCGCCAACCGGTCGTCGTTGACGGCGTGGAGTATCTCGTCGGCCTCGGCGTTGTACGACCCCGAAGTCAACGCCTTTGCGGCGTACGCTATGTATCTCCGTGCCGGCGGCTGGGGTCCCTGGGGCATGTAGAGCTCGTCGATTTCCGGTGGGACATCGCAGACCAAGCGACTACACTCAGCA
>JAYTRT010000786.1:0-8563 GCA_043746045.1 Actinomycetota bacterium
GCGTACGGGGATTGCTCGGGTTGATCGAAGCCATGTAGATCAGACCTTGCAGTGCGCCCGGATTGGCCAGCTTCCACGAGTCGGGCTGGTTGCCGATCGAGGCCAGCGAGAACCGAGTCACATCCGGCATCTGCTCGAACAACGTGTTCTGAGCGAGCACTTCGAAGTTGCCACCGACGCTGCTGACCAGGACCGCATCAGGCTTGGCGTCCTTGACTCGGGCGACCTGGGCGTTCAGATCGGATGTGTCGACGGGGGCCTTTTCGTTGGCCACGACCTTCACGCATTGGGTCAGACCCGGCAGCAGCAGCTTGTTCACGCCGTCGATCACGGCCGATGCATCAGACAGGAGACCGAGCGTCTTGATGCCCGCTGCCTTGAACGCGCCGCAGTAGACCTTGATGAAGTCCGAGATCGGGTTGGCGAGGATGTAGGTGTAGTCGGCGTCCGGAGCCAGAGCAACCGTCTGACTGATCGACGTCGGTGCGATGGCGATCGTCTTGGCCTCCTGGATGACGGGTTTGCCCTGAACGATCGCCGCCCCGGCACTTTGCAGGATCAACACCTGCGCTCCGCCATCGAGCAACTTGCGGATCACCGACGGTGTCTTGGTGGGATCGCTTTCGTCGTTCTCGACGATCAGTTTGACGGGGCGGCCGAGAATCCCGCCCTTGGTGTTCACTTCGTCGATCGCGTCGCGAATGGTCTTCCCGGCGATCGTGCTGTACGACGCGCCCGGTCCCGTGCTGTCCTCGTCGAGGCCGATGACGATCGGGCTCCCCGTCGGCGTGCTGCCACCGCTCGCGGCCGGGGTCGTCCCAGAGGCAGCGGTCGTACCAGTCGTTGCGGTCGTACCAATCGTTGCGGTCGTGCTGGCGGTCGAAGCGGTCGAACCACCGGAGGACGTCGTCGATGCGGTCGTCACTGTCGACGACGATGTGGATGCTGTCGTGACCGTTGTCTTGTCACTCGTCGAGCTCGTCGAACTCTTCGAATCGCTGCCGCAGGAGGCCGTGATGAAGACGAAACTGAGCGTGGCAGCGGTGATTCGCCGGAAACTGTGCATGGAATTCCCCCAAAGGATTCGTGGTCGCTCTTCCCACGGAGCACGACCTGTCTACGTTGCCGCGTCGAATCGAGTCAACTCGGAGTGACGCGATGCGCGCCGTCACATCGGGGGACCCGCCTGGCTCGGAGCACGATCAACGGGGGATCTACCGTGTCCGAGGGCAGTGTGGAGTACGACGACACGGAGGCCGGAGATGCGCACAGAACAACAGATCGTGGCGTTCACGACGATGGACGATGCCTCGGCAGAAGACCTCGCGATCGTGATGGCCGAAGCCGAGGTGCACCTGCAGAACAAGGTGGCCGACCGTGTTCTCGAGTTGCTCGCGTCGATGAAGGGTCCGACACTCGGGTACCAGATCGACCGGTATGAACACTCCCTGCAGACGGCGACGCGGGCGATGCGCAACGGCGCGCGTACCGACATGATCGTCGCCGCTCTGCTGCACGACATCGGCGATGCGCTCGCCCCTGCCAACCACAGCGAGATGGCGGCCGCGATCGTCGCGCCGTACCTCGATGAAGAGGCCACTTGGGTCGTGCGACACCACGGCGTGTTCCAGGGATACCACTATTGGGACCGGATCGGCTACGACCGCAATGCGCGAGAGCGATACCGCGACAGTCCGTACTTCGAGGCTGCCGCGCACTTCTGTGGTGCATGGGATCAGCAGGCGTTCGACCCCGACTACGACACGTTTCCGATCGAGACGTTCGAGCCACTCGTCCGCGAGGTCTTCGCCCGGTCGGCGTCAGGCTTCGGCGCCGACTGACAGCTCGTTGGAGACGTGCTTCGACGTTCGTGCCACGATCACCGGTTTGCTGCACTCGAATCCAGCGCAGTCGGACGGGAGCGGGCGGCCCGGCAACCCGACTTGTTCAGCCGACCACCAGGACGGGCTCGCCGAACGACGCACCATCGACGTCCACTCCGAGCCCGGGCGCGGTCGGCGCGTTCATCGCGCCACCCGCGCAGACGAGGTCTGCTGCTCCGTTCGACACCGTGACCCAGTTGTGGAAGTCGACGGTGTGCGTTCGCGATTTCCCCGGGGTGCTGACCGACATGTGGGCGATCGCTGCCGTGTCGATCTCGGCGCCGCCCGTGTCTTCGACGGTCACCTGCAGTCCGAGTTCGACGGCGAGGTCGCGTATCAACCTGGCCTTCGTGATCCCCCCGACCCGGGCGATCTTGATCGTGATCCCATCGACGAGATGGTCGCCATGGGCGCGCACCAGGGTGTGGACGGAGTCGATCGATTCGTCGAGGACGAGAGGGCGGTCGCACGCCGACCGGATCGCGAGGTTGTTCGCGTAGGTTCCACACGGTTGCTCGAGGGTGTAGTCGAGGTGTGCCGTCCTGCGCAAGAAGCGTCTCGCATCGGCCGGTTGCCACGATCCGTTGGCGTCGGCGTACACCACGGTCGATGTCGGCAAGACGGCGATGACGGCCTCCATCCTGTCCACATCGTCGTCGGGATCGAGGCCCACCTTGATCTGTATCCGTCGGTAGCCGTCGGTGATGTATCCGGCCGCCTGAGATGCCATCTCGTCGGGTGATGCCTGGCTGACCGACCGGTAGAGGTCGATGGTGGGCGAGAACCGTCCGCCCAATGCCTCGGCGAGCGGCAGATCTGCCGAGCGTGCGGAGAGGTCCCAGCAGGCCATGTCCAGCGCCGACTTCACGTACGGATGGCCGTTGAGATGCAGATCGAGGACGTCGGCAACCACGTGCGGCTGGCGCGGATCGAGGCCGATGACGAGCGGCGCCAGCAAGGCGAGTCCGGCTCGTGCTCCATCGGCGAACGAGGGGTCGTAGAAGCTTCCGAGTGGCGCCATCTCGCCCCAACCGCCGAGTCCGCTGTCGGTGTCGACGCGGACGATGGTGGAATCGAAACCTCCTGCGGATCGCCCGCCGGAGCATGTGTAGATGCCGCTCACGAATGGCTGCCACTGACGGTAGACCGTGACACGGGTGATCTTCACGGCGCCACTGTAGAAGCCGTCGATCACAGAGATCCCGATCGATGAAAACATTCGGCAGGAGAGTTCACCGGAGTGTCTCATCCCGTTCACGCTGGTGGGCAATACTGACAGCGATGCTGCAGAACGACACACGCCAGGACCTCTCGATGACCGCAACGGTCGCATCGTTGACTCGTGCCACGTCGTGGCACCTCGTCGACGAGATCGCGCTCACGTTCGACGCTCATCACCCGCAGGGCATGGCCCGTATCGGTTCCACGTGGTGGATCTCGACCGTCGACGTTGATGAACATCGGGGCTTCGTCATGGTGGTCGACGGCAGCGGTCATCTCGTCGAGAGGATCCCCGTCGGCGACGATGTGCACTATCACCCGGGTGGTATGGACTTCGATGGCGAAGCCTTTTGGATCGCAGCCGCTGAATATCGACCGAATTCCTCGGCGAGCATCCAGCGCCTGCAGCCCGGCAGCGGTCCGCAGACGATGTTCACTGTCGAGGATCACGTCGGTGCCGTGGCCCGTTGCGGCCCCACGGGCGATCTGATCGGTTGGTCCTGGGGCTCGCGACGGTTCTACCGCTGGTCGGTCGATGGGACGCTGCTGGCGTCGCGCGACAACCCGGCGTTCTTCGTCGATCATCAGGACTGTCAGTGGCTGGGTAGTGGGCACCTGCTGTGCGGGGGTGTCGCTGCGGTGACGCTCGCCGAGGGGCCGGGATGGCTCGGCGGCATCGGACTCCTGAACACCGATGACCTGGTCATGCAACGCGAGGTTCCGTTTCCGCACTATTCGTCGTCGACGGGTCGGGTGGGAACCCACAACCCGATCTGGTCCGAGGTGCACGGCGACCAGCTGATCGTGCACCTCCTGCCGGACGACGAGATGGGCACCATCCGCTCGTACGCCACACCGCTGATCGAGTGACCCGGAACGGTCGTTCAGCTCGCCTGCTCGCAGATCACCCTGCCGTAGAGGTCGGCGAACGACTGTGCCGAACGGGCCCACGAGTAGTGCTCGCCGACGAACTCGGCGGCGCGTTTACCGCGAGTGCTCCGCTGTTCGCCGTCGGAAACGGCTTCGGACAACGCGCGGACAAGCCCGTCGCGGTCGTCGGGCGTGACGAGCCATCCGGTCGGATGGTTCGGGTCGACGTTGATGAACTTGAGAGGGCCTCCTGTCGCCGTTGCGATCGGCGCGATCCCCGCAGCCATCGCCTCGAGATAGACGAGCCCGAACGGCTCGTCGACGGCCGGTGCGGCGAAGACGTCGGCGCAGCTGAGGATCTCGGCGAGGTCGTCGTGGTCTCGCCAGCCGACGAAGAACACGTCGCGGGCCCCGATGCGCTGGACGGTATCGAAGGGGTGTTCGCCTTCCCACTCGCCGGGGAACCCGCCGGCGATGACGAGTACTGATCTCGCCCCACCGGCGAGACGCATCTCGTGATGCGCCTCGATCAGCAATTGGACCCGCTTGAACTGCATGAATCGCCCGACGAACAGCACCACGGGCACCAGCTCGCCGTCGTCATCGACGAACGCATCGAGGTCGTCGGCGCCGTACCGGACAGACCCGACGGATGCTCCCGGCCGCCAACCCTGGGGATCGTCGACGAGCCACTGCTTCCACAGCGCCCGGCGATGACTCGGCGCAGGCGAGACATCGGACGTGAACACCCCTGTGTCGACTCCGTTGGCGATCGTCTCGATCCGCTCGCACTCCACCGGCAGCAATTGGAGCGCGAGTTCTCGGTCCTGTTCGGAGACCACGACCAGCCGGTGTGAATCCAGCGCCCAACCACGCATCCGCTCCACCCATTCTCCGGCGAACCTGCTGCCATCGTGAGTCTGGTGACCGTCGGCTGCACTCGCTGCACACGGGGTATCGACCGACGCCAACATCTTCAACTCAGTGCCATGGAGGTGAGTGATCACGGGCACATCAGGCCACAGATTGCGGACCGCCTGGTGCATCGGCGTCAGGTGATGGAGGTGGATGACGCTCGGAGTCACATTCGAGTGAGCGGCGAAGAGAGCGGTCCAGCTGGCCACCTGTCGCGCACAGGCCTCATCGTCGAGTTCGAAGAAGATCCGGTCCGGCACCCCAGGTTTGTCCTCGAACGACGCATGCATCGGGACCGGACCCGACATCGCGTCGTTGCCGCGGATCCAACCGTCGCGCGCACCGGTGTAGTCGAGGGAGTTGCACGCCACACCACGAAAGAACGAGTCGGCGTTCCCGCGTTCCGTCGCGAGCCCGAGTGACCCCGCGAAGAGGGTCGGGGACCATCTGCCCGAGCTGAGCGCGCGGCACAAATACTTTGCCACCTGGGCACTTCCGCCCCTGGGTGAGAAATAGAAACCCATCACGACGTTCGGATCGAAATGGGACAGCATCTTCGAACCGTACGGACTTCACCCGGTGGTTGCATGCGATTCATGTTGCAGTCGTGCGCGCGTTCAGAACTGTTGGCAGGCTCGTCAGCGACATCGGGCCACCAAAGCCGACTCGAGCACCCGAAAGAGGACGCCATGAAACTTGCCATCCACTTCGCCAACTTCACCCTCCCCGGTGGCGCCGGAGCGATCGCGCCGATTCTCGGGGCGACGGCGCGCGCTGCCGAGGACGGGGGTTGCTCCACGTTCACTGTCATGGACCACTGGTTCCAGATGGAGAGCCTGGCGACCTCGCAGGACCCGATGCTCGAGGGATATACGACGCTGGGATTCCTCGCCGGGCAGACGCAGCGGATCAGGCTCGGGCTGCTCGTCGGTGGAGTGACCTACCGCTATCCGGGTCTGCTGGCCAAGATCGTGACGACACTCGACGTTCTGTCCGGTGGCCGGGCGATGCTCGGTCTCGGAGCTGCGTGGTACGAGCGCGAGCATCTCGGATTGGGTGTTCCGTTCCCGCCGATCAGCGAGCGTTTCGAGCGGCTGGAGGAGGCGTTGCAGATTTGCAAGCAGATGTGGAGCGACGACGACGGACCCTTCGAGGGCAAGCACTACTCGTTGGCAGAGACCATCTGCTCACCTCGCCCGATCCAGAAACCCGGACCGACGATCTTGATCGGCGGCAGCGGCGAACGCAAGACACTGCGCCTCGTCGCTCGATACGCAGATGCCTGCAATCTGTTCGATGCCGGCGCTGACTCGGCAGCACACAAGCTGGGCGTGCTCGACGAACACTGCCGCGCTGTCGGTCGGAACCCCGGCGAGATCGAGCGGACCGTGATCACCGACGCCGATCCTGTGAAGGATCGTGATGCTTTCCTGGCCAAGATGGCCGACTACGCAGAACTCGGGATCGACACGATCTGGATCGGACCGAGCGGTCCGGATCCTGCGGCCTGGGTGGCCGAGGCGTGCTCGTCGGTACAGGCCGATCTGGCCGAGCTCTGACCCCGACGCGTTTCTCGCAGACGTTCACCTGTTGTTCACCTCGGCGCCAACTGAGCTTCTCGTTGATCGGCTGGAGTATGTGTCATGCGCAACGAATTCCGAACTCCTCCTGCCTCTGCGACCGTGGACCAGTACCACGAGGACATGGAGGTGCACTGGAGCCGGAACAAGATCTCGCGCCGTTCGGCCCTGCGGGGCGCGCTGGTCGGTGCCGGCGCATTGGCCCTGACGAATTTCGTCGGGTTGAAACGGTCGTTCGCAGCAGGCGGAGGCGTGAGTGGGACGAGCGGGGCGATCCTCGTCGGCCGTCATCTCTCGTTCCCGAGCGACGGTTCGAACAGTCCCTCGGACTCGATGCGATTCACCGCGCAGATCCTGTTCCCGAGCGGTGCCAATGGAACGGGCGTCACCGCCCTGTTGCGGTACGGGACGACGGTTGCCTATGGCGCGTCGGTCAACGCGACGATCGTCAACCTCACCGGGGTCGTGCCGAACAGTCAGGGCGCCGGCGTGAGCTTGGCCGGCAATCAGTTCTACGCCAAGACCCTGCTGAGCGGTCTCACCGCCGGCACCACCTATCACTACCGCTTTGAACTGTCCGACGGCACCACGACCGGTGACGCTGTGTTCAGCACTGCGCCCGACCGTCGCGGTCTCGGTTCCACGCCGGCCCCCGGAGTCGGGCTTCCGGCGCCGTTCACGTTCACATCGTTCGGAGATCATGGCGCCAACAAGGCGCCGACCGATCCTGCGTTCGCGTACCCGGCCAACGCGACCTTCACGTGGCCGAAGGCCTCGTTCGACGACAACTACTACAACGCCGCCGATCCCGTGCTCGCCTACGATCCGAAGCCAGCAGAGACGATGACGGCGCTCGTCGCTGCCCAGCAACCTGTGTTCCACCTTGTCAACGGCGACGTGTGCTACGCCGATCCGAGCGGTACAGGACTCCCCGTCGACAACACGACTGCGTCTGGCAGCCACGGTGGAGCACCGGCTGGGATGAACGCCTACAACCCATACGTGTGGGACGTGTACCTCGACCAGATCGAGGCCTCGGCGTCGACGATCCCGTGGATGATCTCGACGGGTAACCACGACATGGAGGCGCTGTACGGCAACCACGGCTACGGCGGCCATGCACAGCGACTGGATCTGCCGCAGAACGGTCCGACGGGTTGCCCATCCGTGTACAGTTTCGTGTACGCCAACGTCGGCGTGATCAGTGTCGATGCCAACGACCTGTCGTTCGAGATCACGACCAACACGGGCTACAGCGGTGGTGCGCAGTTGACATGGCTGACCAGCACGCTCGCCGCATGGCGGCTGGACTCGACGATCGATTTCATCGTGATGTTCATGCACCACTGTGCGTTCTCGACCAGTTCGGCACATGCGTCCGATCTGGGCCTGCGAGGCGTCGTCGGTGTTCTCTCGGATCAGTACAAGGTCGACCTGGTCCTGTCCGGTCACAACCATCTCGCCGAACGAACGAATCCGATCCGCGGGAACGCGAGCACGATGCAGACACCGGACGGAACGTCGTTCGATGCAAACGTCGGCACGACCTACCTGACGATTGGTTCCGCCGGTCGGCCACGCTACGCCTGGCAGAACGGTGCCGGGCCGACCGATACGACGGGGACAACCGATCGGTACCGGAACCACACGTCAGGCGCCGGTGCGACGACATCGTGGCCGACCACCAAGACGTACACGGGCCCCGGAGCAACGGGTACCGAGCCAGCAGATTGGTCACAGGTCCGCTACCTCGACTACGCGCTGGCGAGGATCGATGTCACCCCGGCGCCGGCCGGCAAGCAGACGACGATGGCCGTCACCATCGTGGCCGACGGTGATAGAGCGAGCACGGGCGGCGGTGTGCCGATCGACGTCATCACCCTGCAGCGAGTTGCCGGCGCGAGTGGTCCGGCGGCTCCTCCGACGACGACGACCGCCCCAGTGTCGGTTGCCCCGGCCACGACTGTGATCGCGCCGTCGACGACGGTCGATCCGGCATCGCTCGGAACCATCCCTGCAACGGGTGTCCCCGTCGCCGCCACCGTTGCCGCAGCAACGTTGCTCGTCGGTGCAGGTGTCTTCGTCAATCACCTC
>JAYTRT010000787.1:0-2731 GCA_043746045.1 Actinomycetota bacterium
GTCGACCCACGCCTGCCGATGCCCGGATTCGACGTCGGTGAGGTCTCGACGAACGCCGACTGGGGGCGCGCATGACCACCATCGACGCCATCGAGGTCCGCGATCGGCTGCTGACCGACGGCTACGTCGTGGTCGAGAACGTGCTCGACGGCGACGTCACCGCCGATCTCAGCCGGCGGGTCGACGACATGCTCGACGCCGAACGGGCGCACAGATTCGACGACGATCACGACGTACCGGAACCTCCATCGGACACGGGCGACTGGTACACCCGCATCTGGGATCTCGACGACGACGAACGTCGACGACTCGCGCAACGCCAAGCGCTCCAACAGCAGCAGGAGTTCGACACACCGTGGCCCGTTCCGACCGAGGACGTGTGCATCAGCTTCATCCACATCCCGACGTTCTTCGACAGCGGCCGCTCGCAACGCATCTTCAATCTCATCAACAAGGACGCTGCGTTTGCGCCGCTCCTCGAACATCCTCTCGTCCTGTCCATCGTCGACGATCAACTCGGCCTCGACGCGATCCTGCTCGACGTCAGCGTCAACGCTGTCGGGCCACACACCGCCGATGGCGGATGGCACGTCGACTCGCCGCTGACGCAGTTCCGAGAGCCGTTCCCCGACCTGACGCTCAGCCTCCAGACCGCCTGGATGCTCGACGACTTCAGGCGCGACAACGGCGCCACGCACGTCGCCCGCGGCAGCCACCTCACGTTGAGTTCGCCGCCGCGCGGCCACGACGAGCTCGCCGAGGAGGTCGTGATCGACGCCCCCGCCGGTTCCCTCGCCATCTGGCTCTCGCAATCGTGGCATCGCCACGGCGCGAACACGACCGATGCCATGCGACGCGGGGTGATCGTGCAGTACGGGCGGTGCTGGGTCAAACCGTTCGTCGACCTGCGCACCCCGATGACGGCCGAGCAGGCAGCAGAACTGTCCCCACGGCTGCGGTACATGATGGGCTGCAACGCCAACCCGCCCGTACGCGGCTGACGCTCCCAATCCACAGCCCGCACCGCGAACACGCCGGCGACGGTCTGACCGATCGACCCGTCGTGGCGCTGTTGTGTTGTTCGTTCAGGGCTCGTGTTGAGACCGGATCCGTGCTGATGCCGTCGGATCGCTGTGGCGAGTTCGTCGGACGCCGCTGCGCAGCGAAGACAGTTGGCACGTGTCGACACCCAGTTCGTAGTGGCCCCGGCGTAGGTTCTGAATGAACGCGTGACCCGTGATGATCACGTTCGCGATTCGGTCGGTCTTCTCCGCGCCGCGGTGACCTTGCGGCGGGTAGACGTCGATGACCTGGCCGTATCCGTCGACAGCGCGACGGACGTAGCGCCAAACGCCGGCGACTTTGACGTAGGTCTCGGCGAAGAGCCAGCGTCGTTCGACGGCATGTCGCGCGGTCGCGCGGCATCGATGAGCAAGGGAGTGAAGCGTTACACCACCGGCGCAGCGTGACGTGATCGACGGTGATGCCGCGTGCGGCGAGGAGTTCTTCGAGATCTAGATGCGATCTACTAGGTACGAGAGCCCGAAGCGGAGATACCAGCGCACCGCCAGCATGATCACTTCCGGCGGGAAGCGAACCCAGTGAACCCGGAGGACAACTGCGTGGATTGCGTTACCCGATGACGACGTGTCATCAGTCCAACCACGCCGTTAGCACGCGATCCGTCGACGCAACAGAGCCCCCGGGGTGAAGTCGACGACGAGAATGCGACGTCGGAGACAATGGCGGCCCACTGCGAAAGGCTGGGCCCGGCCATGGCGGTCCCATGCCCAGGGGGCCACGCAGGTGGGCGGAGCGAGAAACCCTCCCGTTGCGGCGGCTGGCGCCAGCCAGATCCAAGCCGCGAGTATCGCCATTCGTGAGCCGGTCGCGCCATCGGCGCGAGGTACTCAGACCCTCGCTGGTTTGGGAGCGTGCCGTGGGGTGGCGTGGACGACCAGGACTACGAGCGACACCGGAACGGCGAGGTATGCCATGCGGACGTCGCTGACCGCACGCAAGCTCACCATGAGCGCCGGCGCCATCAGCAGCGCCGAGCCGGCCGCGAGCGCGCCTCGCTTGGACCCTTCGTGGGCGGCGCCGGGAAAGCGGTTCATCAGCATCGTGATTCGGCTCGGATAGAGCGGCGAGGTACCGAGTCCGGCGACACCGATCCCCACGATCGACGACACCGAGTTAGGGATGCACCAGAACAACACGAACCCGACGAGGATCGTCACCGCGCTGGGCAGGATCGATCGCGGTGGCGCCCGCACGCTGAATCCGAAGCGTCCGATCGCCATCCCGACCCCCCACGCCGCAGCACCGGCGGCGGCCGCCGCCTTCGACATCCCGCGCTCCTCGTTGAGATAGGTGGCGGCGAAATATACGAAACAGAACTCGACGACGATCGACACGCTGAGCACGGCGCATTCGCGCCACCAATCTCGAAACGGCGGAAGCGGCGCCCGGTCGCCCTGTTTGTCGACGGGAGCTGTCGACGGCGAGCGACGGGCGGTCCACACCACGAGCAGCGCTGCGATCGCGATCGGCACCACGAACCCGGTCAGCCAACCGGCGCCGAGTGCCAGCGAGGCACCGACCACCAGCGGAGCGCTGATTGCTGCGACGCTCGAGAATGCGTTGGCACGCATCATTGCCGACTCGACTCTGCGGCCCGTGGTCGCCGTCGCTATCATCCCAGGCAGCACTCGGTTGACGTGGGCGGCCG
>JAYTRT010000788.1:0-2727 GCA_043746045.1 Actinomycetota bacterium
CACCAGCCGCGATGCGTTCGAGGAACGCATCGCGGCTGGCGGTTTTCTGGAATGGACCGAGTTTCTCGGCAACTACTACGGCACACCGAACCCGGAAGCGACGGCTGAACGCGATGTCGTGCTGGAGATCGAGGTCGACGGTGCGCAGCAGGTCAAAGCTGTCGACCCGGGCGCAATCCTGATCTTCGTGCTGCCGCCCTCACGAGCCGAGCAGGAGCGCCGATTGCGCGAGCGCGGTGATGCCGACCACAAAGTGGCCGAACGCCTGCAGAAGGCCGAGGACGAAGAACCGGTCGGGATGCGCCTCGCCGACTACGTGGTGGTCAACGACGATCTCGAGCGCACCATCGACGAGATGCTGACCATCATCGATACGTGCCGCGACTCTCCGCCAGCCTGAAATCCAGTTCTCCGAGCGCTTTCGCCCCCTATACCGCGCTTTTCACACGTCGGAACTTTTCCGCAGGTCCTCGGAAGGCTGCTCGCCGGCGATCCGGATGATCCGGGCCTGCGTCCGCTAGAATTGCCCGGCCCCGAATGGCCGACCGATATCGGCCGGCACACCCTTCCGCAATCCCATCACAGGAGATGCAGCCATGGCGCGTACCAATGACACGATGATGAATCCGCCGATCGAGGAGCTTCTCGGTCGCGTCGACTCGAAGTTCAGTCTGGTCACACTCGCCGCCCGCCGCGCCCGGCAGATCAACTCCTACTTCAACCAGCTCGGCGACAGCCTCGGTGGCATGGTTCCTCCGCAGGTGTCCTCCGTTGCCCGCAAGCCGTTGAGCATCGGCTTCGAGGAGATCGCCGCCGACAAGATCATGCCGATCGCGATCGAAGTCCCCGTCGACGCCGAGACCGACGAGCCAGTCGCAGGCTGAGCCGATCGACCGCTCGTCACCACTGTCGCGTGACATGAGGTTGCGAAATCGAGTTGTCGTCGTCGGTGTCACCGGCGGGATCGCCGCGTACAAGGCGGTGGAAGTGTGTCGCCGTCTGGTCGACGCCGGCGCACACGTGATCCCGGTGATGACCGAGAGTGCCGAACACTTCATCGGCCGAACCACGCTGTCCGCGTTGTGCAGCGAGCCGGTGCAGACCGGCCTGTGGGACGAAGCATCGCCGATCCCACATACGCGACTCGGGCAGAGCGCTGATCTGATCCTCGTCGTCCCCGCCACTGCCCGGTTGATCGGCGCATACGCGGCTGGACTGAGTACCGACCTGCTGACCAACACACTGCTCGCGACGAGGGCCCCGGTCGTGATCTGTCCTGCGATGCACACCGAGATGTGGGAACACCCAGCCGTTCGCGACAACATCCGTCTGCTCGCCGAGCGTGGCGTCGTCATCGTCGAGCCGGACGAAGGTCATCTCGCCGGCGGAGACAGCGGCAAGGGTCGCCTGGCAGGTCCCGACCGGATCATCGCTGCTGTGGAGCGAGCTCTCGGACCGCGGGATCTGGCCGGACTGGCCGTCGTCGTCACGGCCGGCGGTACCCGGGAACCAATCGATGCCGTGCGCGTCATCGCCAATCGCAGCAGCGGCAAACAGGGATACGCGATCGCCGCCGATGCGCGAGCCAGAGGAGCAGCCGTGACGCTGATCTCCACGGCGAGTCTTCCGACTCCGGCCGATGTGACGCTGGTCCGCGTCGAGACAGCCGCCGAGTTGCAAGCAGCCGTGGAAACGGCGGCGCTCGACGCGGACATCGTTGTCATGGCGGCTGCGGTGGCCGACTTCCGTCCGGTCACGACAGTGTCGAACAAGATCAAGAAGGACATCGGTGTTCCCGACATCGTGCTCGAAGCCACGCCGGACATCCTCGCTGCGCTCGGGCGCACCAAGCGACCCGGTCAGATCCTGGTCGGCTTCGCCGCCGAGACCGATGATCTGATCGCCAATGCCGATGCCAAGATGCGCCGGAAGAACCTCGATCTGATGGTCGCCAACGACGTCAGCGCCGTCGGCGTCGGCTTTCAACACGACACCAACGCCGTATGCTTGCTCCGGCCCGATGCCCCGATGGTCACCATCGGCCTGACCGACAAGCAATCGATTGCCCGTTCTGTCCTCGACTGCATTGTCGAGATCCGTTCGGGTCGTACCTGAACCGTCCCATCAGCGTTCGCCGCCAACGGCGTTCGTCACACCAACAACGGAGCATCCAGTGAGCAAGTGGACCTTTACCAGCGAGAGCGTGACCGAAGGTCACCCCGACAAGATGGCCGACCAGGTCAGCGACGCCGTGCTCGATGCCATTCTCACCGAGGATCCGCACGGTCGTGTTGCCTGTGAGACGTTGTTGACCACCGGGCTGTGTGTCGTCGCCGGGGAAATCACGACCGACGCGTATGTCGATATTCCCAAGATCGCGCGCGAGGTGATCAAGGAGATCGGATACGACAACGCGCTCTACGGCTTCGACGGCAACACGTGCGGAGTCATCGTCAGCATCGACGAGCAGTCCCCTGACATCGCTCAGGGCGTCGACAAGAGTGAAGAACTGCGCGGCGGCAAGGCCGGCGAAGACACGATCAACGCGCAGGGTGCCGGCGACCAGGGAATGATGTTCGGGTACGCCTGCGACGACACCCCGGACCTGATGCCATTGCCGATCTGGCTGGCTCACCGTCTGGCCGAGCGTCTGTCCGAGGTTCGCAAATCGGGCGCGGTTCCCTACCTGCGCCCCGACGGCAAGACTCAGGTCACCTTCGACTACGA
>JAYTRT010000789.1:0-2725 GCA_043746045.1 Actinomycetota bacterium
TCGAGTGTCGAGCGAGTGAGCTCGAGCGGAATGCCGATCAACTCGGCGGTGCCGGCAAGGGATCGATGCTCGACATCGTGCAAGCTCAGCGCAGCGCGCTGGACGGCGTCGAGTTGCCCCAAGGGATGATGGCTGACAGGGTTCGGCAGCGGCGGGGCGGCGAGGAACACTCGATGCACGAGGCCACGGATCTCCTCGACGTCGCCCGTCGTGGCGCTGGTGTTGCTGACGTCGAGGCTGACGTCGGCGCTGACACCTGTGCTGATGGTGCTGGCCGGCGAGCCCCAGCGCAGCAACTGGAAGGCAGCGACCAGCAGGTCGTCGGCGTCGGCTCGATCGCCGACAGCCAGATGGCACGCAGTCGCATAGGCCGCTGGACCCCACGCCGCGAAGGCTGCCAGCACATCGGTCGCGCTGACGGCCCCACCGGACGCCACGCCAGGCCGATCTGCAGGTGGATCGTGCGACACTGACGATCCGGGCTCGGAGTCCACATCGCCATTGTGCATCACCGCAGCGCGGTGGAGACGTCGAGCGCAACCCGTTCGGCGGCGGCGGCACACGCGGGAGAGATGAGGTCCCAGAGCATGAAGTTGTGGACCATTCCCGGTTCGCGTCGCAGCGTCGTGGGAACGCCGGCGTCGGTGAGGCGTTGTGCGTAGTGTTCGCCCTGATCGCGGAGCGGGTCGTGCTCGCATGTGATCACGAATGTCGTTGGAAGTCCTGCGAGGTCGTCGGCGAACAGTGGGCTCACTCGTGGATCTGTCCAGAGGGCGCGGTCGGGCACCCATTGGCTGTTGAACCATTCGATGTCGGCGACCTCGAGCCCGTAACCGTGGCCTTCGGTGGCCATCGACGTCCCCGAGTTGGTCAGGTCGGTGTTCGCATAGAGCAAGAACTGCGCCGCCGGAAGCAACGTCGGGGACTCGTCCAGGAGTCGTTTGGAGGTGAGCGCCACCATCAGCCCTCCAGCGCTGTCGCCGCCGAGCCCGACACGGCCGTTCAGATGTCCGAGCTCGGCTGGAGCCGTCGCGACCCAGTGCACGACCGCAACGGCATCGTCGATCGCTGCCGGCCATGGGTGCTCAGGCGCCCGCCGGTAGTCGACGGCGACGACGACGACACCCGACGACGATGCCAACCGGCGGCAGGCACGATCGTGACTGTCGAGATCGCCGATCACCCAACCGCCGCCGTGGAAGTACACGAGCAGGCCGGTCGGCTCTGGCGCCGGTCGATAGACACGAACGGTCGGGCCGCCGGTTGTGATCGTCACGTCACCGACCGAATGGAGCTCGGGACCCGGGGGTCGTGCAGCGGTCCGCTCTTCGGTGGCGGCTCTCAGCGCATCGACGCCGAGCTCAGAGGCAGGGGGTATGCCGCGGTCGTTGTAGGCGAGGATGAACTCGGCAAGTTGTCGGTCGGCGAAGTTTCCAGACATGCGCAATCGTGCCACTTCGACCTGCTCGCGGCGCTACGCCGGATCTTGCCCGTCAGTCGCTGGGTCGAGGTTTAGTGTGTCGTTCGTCATGAGCAACCTTCCGCCTCCTGGTTCATCCGGCGCCGCGCCACCCTCGCCTCCTCCTCGCCCCCGCCGTGGCAATCGTCGTCGTCGCTGGAGCCTGGGTCCACCCCACCGAAGCGATCGAACACGCCGAAGATCGTGATCGGCGCCGTTGTCGTCGCCTTGCTCGCGGGAGGCGGCGTGTTCCTGGCGACGCGCAGCGACACGAAGTCGGTCTCGCCTGCCACGGAGCCCACCCGCGTCTCGGAATCGACCGATGCGACGGACAGTCCGACGACCGATGCGCGGACAACGGCTGCACCGACCACGGTCGCCAAGACCACGGTTGCGAAGACCACGACTGTGCCAACGACCGCTGCGCCCACGACCGCTGCACCCATCACCGCTGCACCCACGACCGCCGCACCGACCACCGCTGCGCCGACCCCGACGACTCACGCGCCGATTGCCTTTCCGACCATCACCACGTCGCTTCCGAACGCAAGTACGGTGCCATCGACGGTTCCTCCCCCAACCGTTGCCCCGACCACGAGTGGGCCGTTCGTGCTGCCTCCGAATGCCGTCGATCTCGGTCACCACGTGTACATCCCGATTCCCGACGGTTGGGTCCACAGCAAGAGTTCGAGCGGGCTGGACTCCCTCGTCAGCGCCGATGGCAACAACAAACTGGCGATCCAGGTGCTGGCCCGCACAGTGGGCGAAGCGCCGTCGGCGCTGATGCAGGAGTACGCCAACACCTTTGCCGGAACTCTCGACGCAGTGAACTTCACGTCGACGGTGCGCTACACCGTGTCGGGCTCGATCCCCACATACGAGTACGGCACGTATTACGAGGGCTACTCCGCGGGCGCAGCCAATGGTGTCGGCCTGGTCGGCGGACTGTACGTCTTCCAGCGCGCCGACGGTTTGAGCGCCATCTACGACGTGTTCGGCCCGACCGCTTCGATGGGGGTCGGCGACGCCGCGTTCCAGGCCTTCAACACCAGCTTCGGGGCAGCACCGTCGGTTGGTCCATCAGGAAATCTGCAGGCGTTCCCCTCGTTCCGACTGACGACGGCGATCCCTTCGGTCGCCGTGTCGAGCCTGATCGGCTTCACGCCGGCACCGGGTTTTGCGCCCTCGACGGATCCCGGTGGCGGTGCACGCGTCTCGTCGGCCGACTACACCTTCACGGTCGAGGAACTGACGGCCCAACCGAGT
>JAYTRT010000790.1:0-2724 GCA_043746045.1 Actinomycetota bacterium
GCCGCATGTTCAAAGAACTTGGTCTTGTGACGTTCCATCGTGCGATCGTTGGTGATCTCACGAACACACGCCGACAGCCACGACATCCCGCGATAGGACGCATCGGAGTCGGGCAGTGGTGCGAAGTGGCACACCTCGGACGCGGCGAACAACGCGACTTTCTCCGGTGGGCACGCCTCGATCCCACCGTTGTGGAACGTGTAGCCCAGTTTGCGATACCCGACGATGCCGCCTTTCAACACCACCGGTTCGAGGATGATCTGCACCCAGTCCGGCCGCATCCGCAACAGCCACGGACCGTCGCGGGTTACGTACGAGTTACCGGCCAAGTCGACGTCGAGCAACATGCGCTGCAACAGATCCTGCGTGGTGCCGCCGGTCCACGGGATCTCCAACGGCATCAACGCCGGGGTGCCGAACATGTCGCCCGGCCGACCGTTGCGCATCCGCTGCCACGAGAACCGCACCAGCGAGAACGCCATCATTCGCACGGCCATACATGCGAACGCCAAACCGTTGCCCTTGTAGGCGTACTGCGCAAGCTGCGACATTGACGTGCCGATGCGCTCCGCAGGTTCACCGCGCCATGTCTGCGTGATGCCGCCGTTGAACGACTGCCAGTCGTCGAGCACCGACCCCATCATGGTGGCGTAGTCGTCCAACGTCATCGGCAGCGTTGCGCGATCCTCCACGGCCGGTGCGCGGCGCTCGGTGGTGATCGTCCGAAACAGGCTGGCCATCGGCTAGTTCCCCTCGCGCGTACGGGCGGACGGCACCATCTCAGTCGGCACATCCACGATCAACAGGGCCCACGCGACCGTGGCCACACCGGCCGCGATCAGGGCCCACGCCAGCCCCACCAGCAACCACACGCCCGCCGCGACCCCGAGCGCCCCCAACGCGGCCACGGCCTCGATCACCCGGCGCGGCGTGATCATCCGTACATCGCCCACGGCTGCACTCCCGTCTTCGCCCCGTGTGCACGCATCCCGTGGGCGGCCAGGGTGACCGCCACTACCGGGGTGATGTCGCCATCGGAGCCCTTCCGTGACCACGCCCACGCATCCGCCAGCGGCCGAGTCGCCGCGTCACGCAGAGCGTCGTCGAGGTTGTCCTGACCACAATGACGTACTCCGTCGGCTTTCACGTCGATGTCGTCGAACAACGCACCGGATGCCTGCGCCAGATCCCGGGCGGTGATCTTCACGATGTGGCCGTCGCCGTCCTTGTCCCGGTCGGCCACCCCCGCCTCGTGCAACGGCTCGATCAGCGAACCGGCCGGGCTCGCCGGGTCGATCACCACCGCGCACACATCGTAGGCGCCCACCAACTCCGCGATGCGCGCCACAACCCAGTGCGTACCCGGCCGATGGTCAACGATCTTGATGTGCAGGCGGTCGTCGCTGCGGCGCCCACTCGACGCGATCGCCGCCCACCGCCGGTCCGGGCTGACATCCAACGACAACGCGATCGTCCCCACCGGCCGCGACGCCGGGTCCGCGATCGCCGCCCACCGCTCCATGTCGATCACCGTGACGTCGTCGTCGATCTGCGGCCAATCCCCGATGTTGAGCCGTTCCACCGCGAACGTACGCGGCGACATCGTGCGGTGTTCCTTCTCGGTGTGCTCGGTGGTCAGCCGCCCGTACCCGATCGCCGGGTTCGCCGCCAACCACTGCTCACGCTCGGCCACGAACGCTTTGAGCAACCGCCGGTTGCCCCGCTGCGCCAGTTCGTCGTAGCGCGCCTCATCGGCCTGCCATTCCATCCACGCCAGCGCCGGATCGTCACCGGCCAGCGCCCGAGCCCGCACCCGCGCCAGCACCGTGCCGCACGAGTGAATGGTCTGATCTACCGCCGACGATGCGTAGATCAACTGCGGGTTCGGCACCGCAGACATGGTCGGCATCTGCGCGTTCACCACCGACTCGGGGAGGTTGAACGCCTCATCCCACACCACCGTGTCGGCGGTGAACCCGCGCGCCGCCCCGCCGGTGCGCGCCAGGAACCGCAACCGCGGTGCCCGCGACTGCCGAACCTGCCGCACGCCCGACCCGGTAATGATCGTCGGAATCGGCAACAGCTCGATGCCTTCCTCGCCGTGCGATTCAAGGATGTGACGGACCCGGCGCGACAACGACCGGTTCGTCTTCACCACATGCGAGATCCGGCGGAACGCCTCCGCCGACGTTCGGAACTCGTGCGCCGAATGCAGCATCAGCTCCTCGTGCCCGATGAACAGACCGTGCAACTCGCGGCCCATCAGAATCTCGCCCTTACCGTTCTGCCGGGCCAACAGCAGTCCCGCCTCGAACGCCGACCACTTGCCGTCTTGCCGTTCCCACATCAGATTGTCGAGCGCGAACTCTTGCCACGGCTCCCACTCGATACCGACCGATCGACCCAGCCCGATGGCCTCGCCGCCAGCCGACGACACACGATCAGTCGGGAGGTGCAGCCGCTGCGGCGCCTGCGTTCCGCGCACGGGACCGTCGGTCGCTGCGCTGCCGAGCAACTTCGTCGACGCCGTCCTCACCTCCGCCGCCCCCAATCGGCACCGATGCGGGCCGTAGGTTCAGACCGTACAGTTGCGCCTGCCCGGCTAGGGAACGTGCCACGATCCCCGCCGCCAACTCGTCGCCGTCGACGGCCTTCGGCATCCACGCCTTGATCAGCAACTCGTACCGATCATGCGCCAGGCTGCGCCGCTCATCCGGGCTCACC
>JAYTRT010000791.1:0-8527 GCA_043746045.1 Actinomycetota bacterium
CCCTCCGGTGTCTCGGTGACCACCTGGGTGACGCCGATCTCGGTCTCGGCCGCGGCTGCCGACACATCGGAGCTCGCCCGTGCCGCCGTGGCGACCGCATCGATCCAATCCAGACTGAGATAGCGCACGGCGACAACGTAGTGTCCGAAATGTGTCGGAACCACCGTCGTTGCCAGAAAGCGATGCGATCGACGCCGCCGCGAAATGGGAGACAGGTGATGAGTACCGTCATGCCGACGTCGCGGTCGAGTCGTGGTGGTGGTGGGGCGCTGCGACCGATCTGAGCGCCGGGGTCTTCGTCGGCATCGAACTGCGCGACAACCGGTTCGACTACTGGGCCGGGCTGATCCGTGTCGACGAACCGTATTTGTACATCGAGGAACTCGACGGCGTCGACCTGCGCAGCGGGTTGGAGATCAAGCCGGCGCAGATGTGGGCGGACCAGGTCTGCGACGTGCCGTTCCGTCAGTGGAGCCTCGGCAACGAGGCCCACGGCGTGCTGCTCGATGATCCCGACGAGGCGTGGCGGCGCGCCTACGGCACATTGGTCCCCGTCACCTTCGACATCGAGTGGTACGGCACGGATGACCCGACGTCCGATCCAATCGCCGTCGGTCCGGGTCGCGGCTACCGACAATTCGGCGAGGTCGACGTGCAGATCGAACTGACGGCGGGAGTCTTCGCATTCGCTGGCCGCGGCGAGCGGGTGCACGTCTGGGGGGCGCCGTACCTGCCATCATCGTTTGCGATGCCCATCGCTTCTGCAGGCCTTCGTGCCCCGTATCGACGAACCGACGGCATCGACGTCGACCAGGTCCTGACCGACCGCTGGTATGTCAACACCGTCGGCCGGCAACCTGGTCGGTCACGTCGATGAGCCGCGACATCCTCGCCGAGTTGGCCGAGGCCAAGCGTGGTCCGAAGTACGAGCACGTCACCGCCCAGATGGGGATGCTCGTCGAGGATCGCTCCAGTGGTTTTTGTGGCGACGTCGTCAAGATCACGTTCGAAGCACTGACCCTGCGCGACCGCAAGAACCAGTTCCGACACTTCACGTGGAAAGAGGGTGGGTTCCTGATCGAAGGAAAGCCGGTCACGCTGGTGCGCGCTGCGCACGCGTCTGCTCCGGCGGCCTCCGATGCTCGGACCACGAACAGCGGATCGGTTGCAACGCGTCAGCCAGCGCGGGCCAAGGTGGCGCGAGCGGCGCGGATCTGGGTCGAAGGCAAGCACGATGCCGAACTCGTGGAGCACGTCTGGGGTGACGACCTGCGCGAACTCGGCATCGTCGTCGAACCGCTGCACGGCATCGACGATCTGGCCGGCGCTGTCAGCGAGTTCGGTCCGTCGGCGTCGCGTCGGCTGGGCATCCTCGTCGACCATCTCGTCGCCGGCTCCAAGGAAACCCGGATCGCAGCCACGGTGCGCGACGCGAACGTGCTCATCACGGGTCACCCGTTCGTCGACGTGTGGGCCGGCATCCGCCCCAAGGTGCTCGGTTTGCAGGCGTGGCCGGACGTGCCGAGGGGCCAGCCGTGGAAGGAGGGGATGTGTCGTGCGCTCGGCACAGACCTGGCCACGTTCTGGCCGCGGCTGCGCAACAAGGTGACCACCTACGCAGATCTCAGCCCCGAGCTGGTCGGTGCTGTCGAGCGCCTGATCGACTTCGTCAGCGAAGCCGAAGATTGATCATCGATCGGCCGTCCGCTCGGTCGCAGCGGGCACTGAGGCCTTCGCTGCTGAACGGCGGTGGCGGATGAACTCGATGATGACGGGCAGCAGCGAGATGATCACGATTCCGACGCTGGCCACCTCGATGTTGTTCTTGACCCACGTCACGTTGCCGAGGAAGTGGCCGAGTGTCGTCACCCCGACCCCCCACAGCAAACCGCCGAGCACGTTGTAGGTCAAGAACGTGCGGTACTTCATCCTGCCGACACCGGCGACGATGGGCGCGAACGTGCGCACGACCGGGACGAAACGGGCCATCACGATCGTCTTCGAGCCGTGGTGTTCGAGGAACGCGTGGGCACGCTCGACGTGTGCCGGCTTGAAGAACCGGCTCTGAGGTCGGTCGAACAGGCTCGGGCCGACCTTTCGCCCGAACAGGTAGCCGACCTGGTCACCCGCGATCGCGGCGAGCACCACGACAAGAGCGACGATCGGCAACGAGGGCAAATGGTTGCCGCCCGCCTTGGCGGTGAAGAAACCGGCGATGAAGAGGAGGGAGTCCCCTGGCAGGAAGAAGCCGATGAACAGTCCGGACTCGGCAAACACGATCGCTGCGAGGAGCAGCAGACCGCCATTTTCCAGCCATGACTCGATGTTGAAGAGCGCAAGCACGACCGCCGAGGCTACAGCGGAAAACGACCGAGGCCCGGGCAGCGTGCCCGGGCCTCGATCACCGTGAGGCTGTACGCCTGTGGTCAGACGTTCAACTGATTCGGCTCTGAGTCATTGCAACGACGGCGCGGAGGCGGCCGCCGCTGGGCTGGAATCCTCACCGAAGGTCGTCTTCTGGCGGGCGCTGAACGTGAGTGCACCGATCAGCACGACCAACGCCGCGGCGGCGATCGAGAACCGGGCGCCGTCGTTGTTGCGCAAGCCGATGATGGCCGGGAGGATCAACAGCGACACCAGGTTCATGACCTTGATCAATGGGTTCAGTGCAGGACCCGCAGTGTCCTTGAACGGGTCGCCGACGGTGTCGGCGATGACGGCAGCGCGATACGGGTCGCTGCCCTTACCGCCGTGATGTCCGTCTTCGATGTACTTCTTGGCGTTGTCCCAGGACCCACCGGCATTCGACAGGTAGTTGGCCATCAACTGACCGACGAGAATGACTGCGGCCAAGAACGCACCGAGGGCGAGGAAGCTGATCCCGAAACCGATCACCACTGGCGTCAACACGGCCAGCAGTGCCGGGGTGGCGAGCTCGCGCAGCGACGCTTCGGTGCAGATGTCGATCACGGGGCCGTACTCGGGCTCCTTCTCACCACGCATGATCTTGCCATCGGCGAACTGCTTGCGGACTTCCTGCACGACGACACCGGCGGTGCGCCCGACGGCGCGGATCGCCAGTGCGCTGAACAGGAACGGCACGGCGCCACCGATCAGCAGACCGATGAAGATCTTCGGGTCGGCGACGTTGATCGGGATCGCGTCGAACACGCCACGAGGAGTCTTCAGCAGCGCATCGATGTCGATCTTCTTCAGGGTCTCCTGGGCGGCGGTCTCGATGAAGCTCGCGAACAGCGCCACGGCGGCGATGACGGCGGACCCGATCGCAAAGCCCTTGGTGACCGCCTTGGTGGTGTTGCCGACGGCGTCGAGGCTGACCATGATCCGCTCGGCTTCACCGTGGAACTCGCCGGACATCTCGGCGATGCCGGCCGCGTTGTCGCTGACGGGACCGAATGTGTCCTCGGAGACGATGATGCCCGTGGTGGCCAACATGCCCATGCCGGTGAGGGCGACGAGGTAGAACGCGAACTGGAGGTTGCCGCCACCGAGCATCAGTGCAGCAGCGATTGCGATTGCGATCGCGATGACCGCGTACACAGCGCTCTCCATGCCGCTTGCCGTCCCGGCGAGGATCGCTGTGGCGGGGCCGGTCTCGGCGGCCTGAGCGATCTCCTTCACCGGTGAGTGGTGAGTGGCCGTGTAGTACTCGGTCAGGCGACTGATGCCCTGTGCGAGAACGAGGCCGATCGCGACGGCGCCGAAGCATTTCCAGCCGACGCTGTCTGCATCGTTGCCGACGTAGACGAGGGCAACGACGAGGGTGCCGATCAGTGTCAGCGAACCTGCGACGAGGAAGCCCTTGTTGATCGGCTTGAGTGCGTTCGTCTCGCCTTCCTTGGCCTTGACGAAGAAGATGCCGACGATCGAGGCGAAGACGCCGATGGCCCGGGCGGCCAAGGGGAACATCAGGCCGAGCACCCACTTGCGCGGATCGTCGGGGAAGATCGATTTGAAAGCAGCCACGCCGAGGATGATCGAGGCAACGAGGGTGACCTCGTAGCTCTCGAACAGGTCGGCGGCCATGCCGGCGCAGTCGCCGACGTTGTCACCGACGTTGTCGGCGATGGTGGCCGGGTTACGCGGGTCGTCCTCGGGGATTCCCGCTTCCACTTTGCCGACGAGGTCGGCACCGACGTCGGCAGCCTTGGTGAAGATGCCACCGCCCACCCGCAGGAACAGTGCGAGCAACGAACCGCCGAAGCCGAAGCCGATCAGGATCACCGAGCTCGTGTTCTGGAACACAGCGATGATCGTCGTCGCCCCGAGCAGGCCGAGTCCGACGGTGAACATGCCGGCGACCCCGCCCGTCCGGAACGCCACATCGAGTGCCTTCGGCATGCTGTTCGTCAACGCTGCAGCGGCCGTGCGGACGTTGCCGCGCGTCGCCAGCGTCATACCGATGTAGCCGGTGAAGCCCGAAGCGAAGCAGCCGAGAATGAACGCGACAGTTCGCCACAGCCCGACTTCGCCGAAGCTGAGCGCAGATGAGCCGTCCGGCCTGCTGATCGCCTTGGACGTGATGAACACGATGATCGCCAGTGGTACGAGGATCACCGCGATCGTCTTGAACTGACGCTTCAGATAGGCGAGTGCGCCGTCCTGGATCGCCTTGGCGATCTGCTGCATCTTCGGTGAGCCGGCATCGGCAGCCATCACGCTCTTGGCGAGATACAAACCGACGCCGAGCGCGATGAGGGCTGCGGCGATCGAGAGTCCGATGACCGCCCATTCCCCACCTCGCAGAGTGAACTCTTGATAGCCGCCTTCGGCAGCGAAGATTCCTGACACGGTGACCTGGTCTTTGTCGGGACGCGCACGTTTGCGTGCGAGCCGTTGATGGAAACGGGGAGAGTGTAGGAAAGATTCGCGGACGAGAACGAAACGCAGCCCTCACGCACGATGAGGGGTTCGGTTCCGGTGTGGCATTCAGCACAGATGATGCGATCGGTTTCCTCACTCGGCGATTCCACGACTACCCTGGCCATCGCCCCATTTCGGCACACGACAACGCAACGAAAGGCCGTCCCCTCTGATGGCACAAGCGGTCAACACACCTGTCAGCAATGAGCGGGGCCCGGTCACCGGAACCGCCATCGGACGCAAGAAGCGCAAGCCGTTCATCATCGACCTGTACTCGACATCGCTCGGCAAGAAGTACGTCATGGCGATCACGGGAATCGTGATGATCGGGTTCGTCATCGTGCACATGATCGGCAACCTGAAGATGTATCTCGGGCCGGGTGACTTCAACCACTACGCCGAGTTCCTTCGTCAACTCCTCGTACCGATCCTGCCGCGTACAGTCACGCTGTGGCTGCTGCGGGGCGGCCTGATCGTCTCGGTGTTCCTGCACATGCACGCCGCATACGGCCTGACCCGGATCAACCACAGTGCTCGCGCCGTGAAGTACCAGTCGGCGCGTGACTACCAGGTGGCCAACTTCGCCAGCCGGACGATGCGCTGGACCGGCATCATCATCACCCTGTTCGTCCTCTGGCATCTGGCCGACCTGACGTGGGGCACGCTCAACGCCGTTGGCACGAACGGCACCTTCGTCCGTGGCGACGTGTACAACAACGTCGTACGCAGCCTCGACCGAGTGCCGGTCGCGTTGCTGTACATCGTTGCCAACATCGCACTCGGCATCCACCTGTTCCACGGTGTGTGGAGCCTGTTCCAGAGCCTGGGCATCAACAACCCGCGGTTCAACAGGTGGCGTCGCCACATCGCCACGGGCATCGCGACGGTCGTCGTCGTCGGCAACGTGTCGTTCCCCATTGCTGTTCTTGCCGGCGTGGTCGGCTGAGGAGATCATCATGACAATCACTGCTGAACACGGTTCCGACACCCGGATCTCCGATCCCCGCCTCGATGCGAAGATGCCCGGTGGGCCGATGGCCGACAAGTGGAACACGTACAAAGAGGACATGAAGTTGGTCAACCCCAACAACAAGCGGAAGTTCAAGATCATCGTGGTCGGTACCGGGCTGGCCGGCGCATCCGCGGCGGCGACGCTGGCCGAACTCGGATATCAGGTCGATGCGTTCACGTTCCACGACTCACCGCGTCGGGCCCACTCGATCGCTGCGCAGGGTGGCATCAACGCTGCCAAGAACTATCGCGGCGACGGTGACAGCGTTCATCGGCTCTTCTACGACACCGTCAAGGGTGGCGACTTCCGCTCTCGCGAGGGCAACGTCCATCGTCTGGCCGAGGTCAGCGTGGACATCATCGACCAGATGGTGGCTCAGGGCGTTCCGTTCGCACGCGAGTACGGCGGTCTGCTCGACAACCGCAGCTTCGGCGGCTCGCAGGTCAGCCGCACGTTCTACGCCCGTGGACAGACCGGCCAGCAGTTGCTGCTGGGCGCGTATCAGCAGTTGGCCCGCCAGATCGGTCTCGGCGGCGTCACTCTGTACAACCGAGTGGAACTGGTCGACACGGTCACCGTCGACGGCCGTTGCGCCGGCATCGTGGTTCGCGACCTCGTCAACGGCCAGCTCAAGTCGCACGCCGCGCACGCCGTGGTGCTCGCCACCGGCGGATACGGCAACGTCTTCTTCCTCAGCACGAATGCGATGAACTGCAATGTCACGGCGGCATGGCGGGCGCACCGCAAGGGCGCGATGTTCGCCAACCCGTGCTACACGCAGATCCATCCGACGTGCATCCCGCAGAGCGATCCGACCCAATCGAAGCTGACCCTGATCAGCGAGTCGTTGCGCAACGACGGCCGGGTCTGGGTACCGCTCGCCGTCGGCGACGAACGCCCCGCAGCGCAGATCCCCGAGGCCGAGCGCGACTACGTGCTCGAGCGGCTGTACCCGAGCTTCGGCAACCTCGCCCCGCGCGACATCTCGTCCCGTGCGGCCAAGCGCGCAGTCGACTCCGGTCACGGCGTCGGCCCACTGAAGAACGGTGTCAACCTCGACTTCGCTGCGGCGATCGCCCGCCTCGGCAAGGACGTCGTGCAGGAGCGCTACGGCAACCTGTTCGAGATGTACGAGCGGATCTCCGGCGAGAACCCGTACGACACACCGATGCGCATCTATCCGGCCAGCCACTACACGATGGGCGGCCTGTGGGTCGACTACGAACTGCAGACCACGCTTCCGGGTTTGTACTGCGCGGGCGAAGCGAACTTCAGTGACCACGGTGCGAACCGGCTCGGTGCCTCGGCGTTGATGCAGGGTCTGGCCGACGGCTATTTCGTGTTGCCGTACACGATCGGCAACAGCCTCGCCCCGATGTTGAACAAGCCGATCCCCGGCACCGATCACCCTGCGTTCAAAGCCGCCGAGGAGATGGCGGCGGCCCGCTACCAGGGCTACCTCGACATCAAGGGCACCCGCTCGCCGGACCACTTCCACCGCGAACTCGGTCGCATCATCTGGGACTACTGCGGTATGGAGCGCACCGAGCAGGGTCTCGAGAAGGCCCTGTCCGAACTGCCAGGTCTGTACGACGAGTTCCAGAAGGACCTGCGCGTCACCGGCAACGGTGAAAGCACCAATCAGACCCTGGAGAAGGCCGGTCGCGTCGACGACTTCTTCCAGCTCGGGATGTTGATGTGCCGCGATGCGCTGGAGCGCCGGGAAAGCTGTGGCGGCCACTTCCGCGCCGAATACCAGGACGAAGAAGGCGAAGCCAAGCGCGACGACGCGAACTTCGCTCACGTCGCAGCATGGGAATGGACCGGCGACCCGATGGCCTCGATCCGCAACGAAGAGCAGCTCGAATTCGACTCTGTGCACCTCGCCACCAGGAGCTACAAGTGACCGTCACACCCGACCTCGGCATCGACACCGCCATCGGCTCGCCGGGCGGTACACCCGTCGCGATCCACGGCCGTCACCTGACCAACATCACCTTGACCATCTGGCGTCAGAGCGGCCCGAACACATCCGGTGCGTTCGAGAGCTACAAGATCGACTCGATCTCCGACGAGGCGTCATTCCTGGAGATGCTCGACGTGCTCAACGAGAAGTTGATCGACGAGGGCAAAGAAGCGGTCGTCTTCGACCACGACTGTCGCGAAGGCATCTGCGGCACGTGCTCGCTGATGATCGACGGGCAGGCCCACGGACCCCAACGCGGCACCGCCACGTGTCAACTCCACATGCGCAAATTCGAGAGCAACGCCACCATCGTGATCGAGCCATGGCGGGCCACGGCGTTCCCGATCATCAAGGACCTGATGGTCGATCGAGCGGCCTTCGATCGAATCATCGAGGCGGGCGGTTACATCACCGCCCAGACGGGTGGCGCGCCGGATGCGAACCTGATTCCGATAGCCAAGCCTGTCTCAGACGCGGCGATGGACTCGGCCGAGTGTATTGGTTGCGGAGCGTGCGTCGCCGCATGTCCGAACGGCGCGGCGAACCTGTTCACCGCCGCCAAGATCAGCCACCTCAACCTGTTGCCACAGGGACAGGCCGAGCGATACAGCCGTACCGAGGCAATGGTCGAGACCATGGAGGAGCACTTCGGTTCGTGCACCAAC
>JAYTRT010000792.1:0-2720 GCA_043746045.1 Actinomycetota bacterium
TCGCCGGCGGTGTGTCCAAACGAACGGTTCCATCGTCGAGCGACGAGGACCTGTTGATGTTCGCAGGACTGACGCGACGCGCGGAACTGACGCATTGGATGGCCGCGTCCGGTTCGGTGCTGTTCGTGATCTGGAATCCACTGTGGGTCGTGCCCGTGATGATCGTCTACGGCATCGTCGTCAATGCCCCGTTCATCGCCGTCCAGCGTTACAACCGGCTGCGCATCGCCCGGATACTGTCGCGCCGCTCGGCTCGGTTGCGCAGCGACCGCGGAACGATCGGAAACAACATGCCGAAGGGCTCGCCCCCGAACAGGTGATGGATGCGGTGCGATTGCCGAAGCCACTCGAGGTAGCGGTTCTGGGGGACCTCGATCGGCAGGCGTCCGTGGATGTAGATCTCGTGCACGAACAGATATGTCGCGCCGTACGCAGCGACGCCCCCGCCGGCCCAGAACAGCGCATCGACGTGTGCGAGCGCCGCCGCGAGGAACATCGCGAACCCGACGACGGAGAAGACGAGTGGAAACAAGTCGTTCTTCTCCCAGCCCGTCGTGGCTCCGCTGTGGTGACTTCGGTGCCAGCGCATCCCCGCCCCGTGCATCAGCCAACGATGCGCTGCATAGCTGATGGCCTCCATCGCGACGAACGACAGCACAGCCACCGTGAAAAGTCCGAGCAGCGTCATCCGGACGACCCGTTCCGAGACGGCGCCTGGCGGTCCCAGAGCAGGAACACCATCGTCAACATTGCGAACGCATACGCGTACTCCTCGATCAGAATGTCCCAGACCGGACGGATTCCACTTGTCTGGGAGTCGTTGTAGATCACGATCGGCGCGGAGAGTTTGGTCAGCCATCCGTCGACTGCCACCATGAACGCGAGGACGATGACCATCGCCAGCCAGTAGGCCTTCGACCGGAACAAGCCGGATCTGAACACGACGAGTTCGAGTACGACGACGACGCCGGCCGCAAGGATCGCCAACAACGGGTAGATCGGCATCAACGGTCCCTGAGCCATTTTTGAAACGGTGTCGTGCCGGCGAGCACGTTCCGGACGGATTCCAAGGTCAACAAGCCGCACACGGGAATGACGACGAAGAACAGCAACTCCTCGACGGCGACGCCGCCGGGCAACTTCCAGGCAACGGTGTAGCGGTGGTCGAACGACCAGGTGCCGCGCTGAGTGGCCCACACATCCCAGACGATGAACAGAACCAGGACGGGGAGCACCGACAGGGCCAGGCGCTTGGGCCGACGCCAGACGCGACCACCGCCGGCGAACTCGAGTGGCAGAGTCAGGATCAGGCACCCCGCCATCAACAGCAGATATTGGTAGTGGTTCACAGGAGACGACACCTGCGAACGGACCGATTGTCCTCAACGATGACATTGTCCACGGCGTCGACGGCCTCCACGCTGTCCTCGTACCCCGACATGGGCACTCCTGAACCGGGCTTGGAGATGACGATTGACACGCTGGGCGACGCCCGTCATGGAGGCACGACGATTGGGGTAAGTTGAGGGTTCGTCGAGACGCCTGGACCCTTCGAACAGCCGAGAAGGGATCTTCCGCCGCAGTGTTGGGAAGACCGTTCATGACCGAAGAGCCGCTCGGAAAGAGCCTGGATTCGCTCTCGTCCTTCTTCGTCGGCCGGACCACGATGGCGGAGACGCTGCTCCTTGTCTCCGAACTTGCCACCGAAGCACTCCCGGCCGCCAAATTCGTCGGCCTGACGCTGCTGTCGAACGGAAAACCGGCGACGAGGGTCTTCACCGATGCCGAGTCGCCGGAGATCGACCGAGCGCAGTACGCATCTGGCAACGGTCCGTGCCTCGAGGCGTTCCGTAGCGGTCGGGTCTGCTCGCTCCCGTCCACCCGGAACGATACGACGTGGCCCGAATTCAGCCGGGCCTGCGTCGAACACGGGATCCTCAGCACGCTCTCCATCCCGCTCGGTGTCGATGGCCAACAGATCGGCGCGATGAACATCTACGCAGCGACGGAGGACGCGTTCGCCGGGCGGTCCACCCAATTGGCGATGTTGTTCGCCGCTCAGGCTTCGATCGTGCTGGCCAACTCCAAGGCCTACTGGGATGCCCGGTCGCTCAGCGAGCAACTCAGCGAATCGATTGCGTCACGGGTCGTGATCGAGCAATCCAAAGGCATCATCATGGGGTCGCTGCGCTGCTCGGCCGACAAGGCGTTCGAGTACCTGGTCCAGCAGTCTCAGCACCTCAACGTCAAGTTGCGAGTTGTCGCGCAGGACATTGTCGACGATGTGACCAGGAACACGGAGTAGCGCTGCCCCAATCGCGTCCGTCCGAGTGTTGATGACGTTTCAGCGGAAGTCGGCCTGAGGGTCGACGATGTCGCGATATTCGGGATGACGGCGGATGTAGGCCGCGATGAACGGGCACAGCGGCGTCACCAGTCGTCCTGCTGCACGCGCCGCGTCGAGAGCGCCGGCTGCAAGTGCTCCGCCGAACCCCAGACCCTCGAACTGATCTGCGATCTCGGTGTGTGTGAAGGTGATGTGCTCGCCGTGCAGTTCGTACGCGGCGAACCCTGCGAGGACCTCACCGTCCGGCGTGCTGGTGCGGATCTCGAATCTCGAATCGGCGGTGTTGTCGGCGATCTGTGTTGGCGGGCGAGTTGTGCTCATGCCGTCCGTTCTGTCTGGTCGAGGCGCAACGAGGGTGCGAAGACGATGTCGT
>JAYTRT010000793.1:0-2716 GCA_043746045.1 Actinomycetota bacterium
TTCAGCTGCGGTCGCATCGTGACGTGCGTTGGACGGTGGCGGCGCCCAGACACTGCGTGGCCGAGGGCTCGTGAGAGTTCGACCCGGGTGCCCGAGACCGATCTGGCTCAGGTCACGCTGTCACTGTCCAGAGCGCCTCCGGCGACGCGGTGAATTGTTGTGGTGATAGCTGGGTGCTGGCGCCATCGACAGTGATGGTCTGGGCGGTGTAGGTCACGGAGCGAGCGATGAGTCCGTCGCCCGTTGGCACGGCTTGCATGGTCGGCAACCACTGCGTCTCTCCGACCGGCACATCGACTGTCGCTGCAACGGAAGCAAACGTGATGTGCGCACCCTCGCCGGCTGGTGTTGCTGGGGTGGTCTCCACGATGACACGACTGTCGATCGAAAAGCCGATCTGTGCCACTGGGCCGGACACGTCATCGAGTGAGCGTGACGTCGAGGTGTTGCCGTCGCCCCAACCGGTGAAATCGACTCGTTGGACGATGGGCTCAGCGTTTCGACCGATGACCTCGATGGCTCCATGACGGTGGTCAGTAGGAAGGGCGATCCGCCCGAGCGCATCGGATGCCATGTCGGTTCCATCGATGCGCACGATGACGTCGCGTGTGGCCGGCACGATCTGGATCATCTCCACCTCGGGCCGGGACACCGGGACGGAGGTGACAGGGGCGGGGGTGACAGGGGCGGGGGTGACAGGCACGGGGGTGACAGGCACGGGGGCGGGCGGGATCGTCGACACCGACACCGTCGATACCGGCACGGTCCCGACCGGTATGGAGGCTGCCGATGTGGAAGCTGCCGACGTGGTGCCGGCGCCCGGTGCAGATGCGGTCGGCATGGGAACCGGTGACGTCGTCAACGGTGTCACAGCCACGGTCGGATCCACGGCTGACGCGCTGACCGGGGGATTGTCGTTGTGTCGGAGACGGTCACGCACGCCGTGCACGATGCCTGGGCCGAATGCCGTCACGCCGAGCGTGGCGGCGACGAGCGCAGCGACCGGCATGAAGGAGTGCAGAGAGCTGTCCCTGTGTTCGGATCGAGAGCTTCGACGACGCATCAGACTGGCGCCGGCACGAGGAAGACGACGATGTTGTCGCGATAGTGACCGATCGAACTGTCGAACGAACCGCCACACGTGATCAGGCGAAGCGCCGGTAGCGGAACCGGTCCGTAGACAGCTTCCGTCGGAAACTGATTCTTCGGGTACTGCTCGACGGATTGCACGATGAATTGCTCCGGGCCGCCCGTGGTCCCGACGGTGACCACCGATCCAACTGGAATTTCGCGGAGCCGGTAGAAAACGCCTGGGCCGAACTTCTTGGAATTGACGTGTCCCATGATGACGGCAGGGCCTCGTTCACCCGGCCTCGGGCCACCGGTGAACCACCCGGCGATCGAGGGGTCCGGCGGCACCGCGACCGTGCCATCGTCGAGCGTGCCCGCTGGAACGAGTGCACTGGAAACGCCAATAGCCGGGATGGAGATCGACAGCGGGTCTCCGATCGCCGCGTCCGGTGAGATGTTCGTGCCTGATCGCTCGAGTGTGGTTGCCGGCGTCGTGGTTGCCGGGATCGTGGTTGCCGGCGCCATGGCTTTCGGAATCGACGGAGTTGTGGGCACATCTGCCAACAGCGAGTTGGTCGAGACCGTCGATGTCGGTTCGACTCGTGCGGACACGGGCATCGGAGCAAGCGTGGCCGCCGCGGGGACGGGCGAGGCCGGACCGACAGCGCGAGAGCCCGATGCGCCGCAGCCGACGCCGACCACGCCGAGCGCAACGAGCGAAAGGCCGAGACCGAAGGTGCGAATCGATGCGTTCAAGACGTCCTCGAGACAGCTCGCCGGCGCCGAACGAATGCCCCGACTCCGACTGTCGCAACGGCGAACAGAAGTCCCTCGAGGAGCGTCAGCGTCGGGAGCGACGAGGACGGCCTCATCAGCAGGGTCATGTCCCCGCCGTCGGTTTGCACACCACCGACCGGAGCGACGGCCACTGCCGACGAGTCCTGGATCGGCGCGACGTCCAGCTTGCCGTCCAACCCGTCGATGATCACGATCGAAGCTTGGGCGCCCGGGGAGACCGACCAGCCGTTGATGTGAAGGAGCACGTCGGCGGTTCCAGCAGCGCGGACGTCCACGTTGTAACGGCCGGCGGGAATCGCCGTGTAGTCGGTCGCACTCGGGTACGGCACGCCAGAGGCGAGCAACGGTCCGCCATCGACCTGGACGTCGACAGCCGACACACCCGGTGAAGCGTGGATGAAACGGACCAGAGCTTCACCGTTGGGCGGCGACGTGAGCGCATCGTCGTAGATCTGCGGAGCAATGCCATCCCGCGTGGTGACCGCGCCGACTGTCACCGCGCCGCCACCGGGCACACCGGTTTGCACGTCGATCAGGTCCTGCGCTTCGGGCTGCCCGGACGGTTTGACCTCGAAGTGGTGCAGTCCTGCCGTCAAAGGCTTGTACGTCGAGACTGATTTGTAGCTGATGTTGTCGGCGAACGGCGCGCCGTCGACGAAGACGTCGACCGCCGATTGGCTCGGCGCGAAGTGTCCGAATCGAGCCCAGCCCGACCCGGGTGCCGGCGCTGCGGCCGCGTCGGCAACAGGCGCGACGAGAGCCGTGGATGCCGCCAGCACGAATGCCGTTGTGAGCATACGAGTCGTGAATCGCTTGCCTGTCATGATTGGTCTCCTGTTGTCGGTAT
>JAYTRT010000794.1:0-2712 GCA_043746045.1 Actinomycetota bacterium
AGACCCTCGACCTTCGGGTTGCTCACCGGCTGTTCACTCACGTCTGCACCATGCCACGTGCGACGCAGGATTGCGAGCCGACACGCAGTCCCTGCCAGATCCGCGGTCCTGCCGACGTCATTATCCACGAACGGTCAATTGCGTGCGGCTTGATTCACCGACAAACAAGATGTCGAGAATAGATTAATTCAGACGTGAAAAATGTCTCATTGTTCTCATTCACCGAGAATATATGTCGTCCGTGTTTCGTTGCGCCCGCAATAGTCCTGCTCAGGACGCATTCGATTTCGCACTTTCGACGTTCCGTGCTGGCACGCCTACTGGGCGCAGCGCAGTTTCACGGATGTTCACAGCGCAAGCGGAGGACCCTGCCATCCAGAGATCATCCGCCTCACGATTCGGTCCGAATCAATGGTCAAGGTTGCTTCAAGCAATAGACACCAATGAACGACCTGAGTTCTCAGCGGAGGAGCGCCCATGCCAACGTACTCATTTGTCATTCCCATTCACGACGAGCAGGAAGTTCTCGGTCACCTCTTCGTCGAACTGGATCGGCTCAGCGAACGCCTCGACGGCACCGCCGAGTTCCTCTTCGTCGATGACGGCAGCACGGACGACAGTTGGAAGATCCTTTCGGCTCGGGCGTCGGCCGACCAGCGCTGTCGCCTCGTTCGGCTCTCACGGAACTTCGGCCATCAGGTGGCGGTCACAGCGGGCCTCGACCGTGCGAGCGGCGATGCAGTGGTGATCATGGATGCGGACCTCCAGGATCCTCCGGAAGTGGTCCTGCAAATGGCAGCGCGTTGGCGTGAAGGGTACGACGTCGTCTACGGCCTGCGCACCGACCGCGATGCTGACACGCGTTTCAAGCGGGTGACAGCAACATGGTTCTACGGTGCAATGCGTCGGCTGTCGAGCGTCGACATCCCGGAGCAGGTTGGCGATTTCCGACTGATCGATCGAGCGGTGGTCGAGGCGATTCGGCAGATGCCCGAGCGCAACCGCTACGTGCGTGGCATGTTCGCGTGGTTGGGTTTCAGTCAGATCGGCGTCGAGTACAGCCGTCCTGCGCGACGCGCTGGGACCACCAGTTACACACTCAAGAAGATGCTTCGCCTCGCAAGTGACGGTGTCATCGGATATTCCAAGGCTCCGCTCCGGCTTCCCACAGCGCTCGGCGCCGGCCTGGTCGCGACCAGTGCGGCCGGCGGCGTCGCTGCGGCGGCTATCGGCGCTGTCACCGGACGGCAGGTGAAGACGGCCGCACCGTGGCTCGGTGCCGGAATGCTCGGAGGTGCCCAGCTCGTCGCGCTCGGTCTGGTCGGCGAATATGTGTCGCGCATCTTCGACGAGACGCTCGACCGCCCCCTGTACGTTGTGCGCGAAGCCCGGGGCACACTTGTCGAGCCGTCACCGGCGCTCGTCACCGCGCAGTTCGACGAGCCGATCAACGGCGGGTTCGGTAACTCCGACCGCACCCGTGCCAATGGCGAGGTCCACGCGCTGTTCGGCCGACGGAACGTCACGACGGTTCGACCGCCCAGATTGGCTCGCCAGGCACCGTGAGCGTCATCGATCACCTTCGGGCCGCACCCTTGGACGTCGACTTCGACGTCGAGCCTCGCAGCCGCAACTTCGCTCCGTGGTCGATCGTGCCGGCGGGAGTCGTCGCGTTGACGATCGTGGCGATTCGTGCCGATTTCGGGCACGCAGCGATGGCCGCCGCACTCGTCATGGGAATCGTCGGTTTGAGTGCCGTGCGTCTGGAAATGCACGTCGCCGCTTGGCGCCACTTTCGTTTGGCTCTCGTCGGGGCGGGTGCCGGCGCGCTGGGCGGGATCGGCGGCCTGCTGGCCGGAAATGGATCGACGTCACTGACGATCGTTGCCCAACTCGCGCTCGGCTGGACAGCATTCGCGCTCGTTGCTGCTCCCGCGAGGGGTTCATCGCGCGTCGACGGTGGCGATCGTCGAATGCATGCAACGAGAGCGTTCGCGAGCGCGGCGGGCGCACTGGTGGTCGTGGCAGCAGCGCTGGTGAGCGGCGTCGATCACCGTGGGGCAGCAGGCCTGGCCATCGCTCTGCCGGTCGGACTCGCGCTCTACTCGCTCGTGCGTTCATGGGAGAGCGACCATTCGGATTCCGTTGGTCGAGCCGTCACGGCCGTCGGGGCCGGCGTTGCGGCAGCGGTCCTTGCGTTGATGGCGGTCGGGGCGAAGCCCTCTGCGGCGGTGCTCGCTGCGCTCCTTCTCGGAACCACCGCTGTGCTTGCGATCACATCCCGCGTCAGATCTGGACACCCCATGCCGAAGTGGTTGGTGGGAGCGACGGGCATCCTGGCTCTCATCGCTGCCGGGGCGGCTCCCGCGCCACTTGCCTTGGTCGGTTTTGCAGCCGCCGTCGCGCTCGAATCCGAACGACGCCCGTTCGTCAGGACTGCTCCCGCGCGAGACCCTTCCAGCAGAACTGCGGTTCGCGTGGTCGGCGGCCTCTGCGTCGTCGCAGTGGCACTTCGGACGTGGGCACCACGCGGATTGTGGCTCGACGAGGCAACAGGTGTCCACCAAGCGCGCCTGCCGTTCTTCGAGATGATTCGACAGATCTATCAACAGGACAACCACCCTCCACTGAGTCACATCCTGCTCTGGGTGGATATCAGAGTCGTCGGAGACAGTGAATTCGCCGTGCGATTCCCGGCTCTCGTCCTCGGTG
>JAYTRT010000795.1:0-8485 GCA_043746045.1 Actinomycetota bacterium
CGCGGATTGTCTCCGGAGATCACTTTGAGGGTGACTCCTTGTTCGGCGAAGTATCTCAGCGTCTCGTGAGCGTCAGGGCGGACCTGGTCCTCGAGCAACACCAGTGCGGTTGCGCGGAGGTCCATCGGCAGCGTGTCGCCGTCGAGCGAATGGTCGGATGTGGCGAGGAGCAGCACCCGGTTTCCGGCATCGGCTGCACTCTCGACCCGCTCCGAGATGTGCGCGTACTCGTCCTTCGTCATCACCATCTCCGGTGCGCCGAAGACCCATGTGCCGTTGCCCTCGAACGATGACGCGCTCCATTTGCGCGAGGAGGAGAACGCGACAGATTTGGACAACGTCCATGCCGACGTGTTCTCGTAGTGACCCTGGAGAGCTTTCTGCGTCGCATTCGGATTCGGATCGGACCACGCCAGCGCAGCCAGGGCGGTGTCGACGTGTGTGGAGTTGTGATCGGGGCCCAGCATCACGACCTCGGCGACGTCCATCGAGCCGGATGTGATCGTTCCGGTCTTGTCGATGCAGATGACGTCGACGCGTGCGAGCACCTCGATGGCCGGGAGTTCCTTGACGAGTGTGCGTCGCCGAGCCAGTCGGACGACGCCGACCGTGAAGGCCACGCTCGTCAGCAGGATCAGACCTTCGGGCACCATCGCGACGACGAGGCCGACCGAGCTGACGAGACTGTCGCGAATGCCGTCGGAACTGGCCAGGCGACGGATGAACAGCGCAATGCCGGTCGGCACCAGGGCCCACGTCACAAGTGTGACGATGCGGTCGATGCTGGTCCGCAACTCGCTGTGTACCAGCGTGAACCGGCGCGCCTCCTCGGCCAACTTCGCGGCGTATGCGTCGGCGCCGACCTTGCTCACTTCGGCACGCGCGCTGCCAGCCACGACAAAGCTTCCGGACAGCAGTTCATCCCCTGCCTGTTTGACCATCGGGTCGGCTTCGCCGGTGAGCAACGATTCATCGACCTCGAGATTGGTGGCGGTCAGCACCGTGGAATCGGCAACGATCTGCTGACCGGGGAGCAGATCCATCACGTCGCCGAGCACCAGCTTGTTGACGGCCAGGTGCTCGGGCCTCCCGTCACGCATTGCCGTCACCTTCGGTGCGTTGACAACGGTCAGCTTGTCGAGCGTGCGCTTGGCGCGCAGCTCCTGGATGATGCCGATCAGGGTGTTGGCGACGATGACGCCTCCGAAGAGTCCATCGCGGTACGCCCCGCACGCCATGACGATGACGAACAGGGCACCGATCAGCGCATTGAAACGGGTGAACAGGTTTGCCCGGATGATCTCGCCGATGGTGCGCGAGGGCGCGTCCGGCACGTTGTTGACCTCGCCACGGGCCACACGCTCGGCCACCTCGGCGGCGGTCAGACCAGAGGTCGCGCGATCGGGGACGACATTGGTCTCGGTCACCTGGCGAGCGTAGCGGGTGCCGCCCGAGCGATCCCGTGGGGGCGAGGTAGCGTCACGTCATGCGGTTCAGGACGCGGCGCAGACAGCATCAACTCGAACGTGAGGAATTGGACTTCAGCGACGAGTGGCGGGCGATGTTGGCGACGCGCTGGCCACTCTGGAACCGGTTGGACGCCGATCAGCGGCTTCGCCTCGAGTCGATGACCGTCGCGTTCCTGGCCACCAAACGCTGGGAGGCGGCGAACAACTTCGAGCTCACCGAGGCGATGCGGGTGTTGATCGCCGCCGAGGCGTGCCTGCTGCTACTCGGGATGGACGACCCGGAGATCGACCTCTACCGTGGCGTCGGCACCGTCCTCGTCCACCCCACCACACTGGTGTTGGAGGGCCAGCGCAGTACGGGCACCGGAGGTCTCGTCAGCAGCGATCCGTACGCAATCCTCGGCCAGGCCCAGTTCGGCGGCCCGACAATCGTCGCATGGGACACCGCTGCCTACGAAGCGCGCCATCCGAGTCGTGGGATGAACGTGGTGTACCACGAGTTCGCTCACAAGCTCGACATGTTGGACGGCATCATCGACGGTACGCCACCGATGCTGGACGCCGATCAGCGCGAACAGTGGATCACGGTGTGCACGCGCGAGTTCAGGGCACTGAGCCGCGGCACGGGTGGCACCATCCTGCGTGACTACGGTGCCGAGAACCCAGGCGAGTTCTTCGCAGTCGCAACCGAATGTTTCTTCTCCAAGCCGGTCGAACTGCGCGCCGAGAAAGCTGATCTCTACGCCGTTCTGGTCACCTTCTTCAGGCAGGATCCAGCGGCCTGGTTCGCGCCCGCGCAAACGGTGGATGGTTCAATCGTGGGCGCGTCGACCAGGGACGAGCTTCCCGCCACTCGTTGATCGATCAGATGTCGCGCGCGGCGACTCATCCACTCGATCGTCGACGAGGACCACCATCACCACCCGGCCCACGGCGATCGCAGCCACCAGACACAGACTGGCGCCCGACCCGATCGACCGGGCTGCGAATCCGGCAGCGACCACGAGCGCCGCCATTGCACACCCGAACGAGTCGACGATGGCATGGCGGCCGCGCAGCATCGGACGCATCAGCGCGAGGAGAAGCAGTGCGACGCCGACCGGCACGGCGATCGACAAAGCCTGGCCCATCTCCGACAGTGACCGTTGTGCGCCGTGAGTCGTATCACCCGACAGCGAGGCAACGAGCGCAGTGCCGGCTCCCAGTGCGGCGATCGAAGCGAACAGGAAGTAGTGGCCGTAGCCCCAGACGAACGACAACTGTGACCGCTCCTCGAGCATCCGTTCGGCCGACAGTTCGAAGTAGATCCACCACAGGCTGAACATGCACAGCAGACCCGTTCCGGCGATGATCGCCAGGTGTGCCGAGATTCCCGAAGCAGAGGTTCGCGCAGCGTTGATCGCGACAAATGCCGAAAGCACACATTCGCCGAGGACGATGATGGTGAACAGCCCGTAGCGCTCGGCGATGTGCTGTGGATGCCACGTCGTCATCCGTGCGGTGTGTTCAGACCAGTACGGTCCGGCCAACTCGGCCACAGCGAGAATTGCGAATGTGGCATATCCCCACGAGCCGGGCGTGAACAGGCGGACGATCCATCCGGTCTGGAGGACGGTCAGCGCCAACGCATAGCGCAGGGCCGTGCGCCGCCCCGGCTCGTCGCACACCGCTGCGCGCAGCCACTGCAGCGTCAGTGCGATCCGCATCACGATGTAGCCGACGGTGATGACGAGCAGATCGCCGGCGAACGCAGCGGACACCCCCGATGCAAGGATCAGGACACCGATGATCTGGACGAACGTCAGCAGTCGGTATGGCACGTCGTCGGTGTCATACGCGGAGGCGAACCAGGTGAAGTTCAGCCAGGCCCACCAGATCGCAAAGAACACGACGACGAATCCGGCGACTGCATGGCGGACGTGATCGGTGCCGAGCCCTTGGTGGAGTTGGGCCGCGGCCTGCCCGACAGCGACGACGAAGCACAGGTCGAACAGCAATTCGAGCGGGGTCGAGGCCCGATGCGGCTCGTGCGGATCACGTCCCGTCATCGTCCGCTGGATCAGACCCATCGCACGTCCGACTGATCACTTCCGTCGGTGTTGTCCGGCGACGGCCGATGGTCGGCCACGTTCACGATGGTTCGGCAGGCGGAGCACCACAGGCGAACCTCGAGCGGGGTACCGCAGGCAGCGTGTTGCAACGTTCGGCCGCCGTGGCGGCGCGCAGCCCAACCGGAGAGCGCAGGCAGAACAGCGGCCAACTCGCGGCCCGATTCGGTGAGGTCGTAGACGAATCGCCGGGGTCGCTGGGAGTACAAAGACGAGATGACCAGACCATGACGCTCCATCCGGCGCAGACGGTCGATGAGGATGTTCGGGGCGATTCCAGGCATGTCACCCGCCAGATCACCGAAGCGGCGCGCGCCGTTGCTCAACGCGCCGAGCGCGAGCAGCACCCATCGGTCGCCGGCGACCTCCGCCGCCTCCTGCAGGGAATCGTCGGAACCGGTGTCTGGCATGGACCCATTCTGGACGTCGGGGTTGCGCAACATTCTGATCAGTGTATAGTCAGTTGCAAATCACAAGTAACTGCGAGAAGGGACATCATGTCGAGCAATCCCACGGTCCAGGCACTCACCGACACCATCACGTCGATCAACGAGGCGGCTGGCCTAGCTGTCGTCAGCATCGGCCGCAACGGACGGGGGAGCGGCTTCGTCGTCGCCGCGAACCGGGTTCTCACCAGCGCGCACAACCTGCGCGACCAGACAGTGGCGGTCACCTTCGCCGATGGCCGGGTCGAGCAGGGCAGCGTCCACGGGGTCGACTCCGACGGCGACCTGGTGGTCGTCGATGTACCGACGGCCGATGTGGTCCCGCTCGGTTTCGCGCCGGACCTGCCGGGTCTCGGTGGTGTCGTCGTCGCCCTCGGGCGAGGCGGTCACCGCAGCCGGGCCACACTCGGCTTCGTCAGCGGTGTGGACCACGCCTTCCACGGCCCACGCGGTCGGGTCGTGCGCGGCAGCATCGAGCACACGGCGCCGTTGGCTCGCGGTTCATCCGGCGGTCCCGTCTTCGACACCGACGGGATGGTCATCGGCGTCAACACCCACCGGGTCGGGGACGGCTTCTATCTGGCCAGGGCTGCCGATGCTGCGTTGCGGGCCCGCGTCGCCGACTTGATCGACGGACGCTCTGTCCAGCGCCGCACACTCGGCGTCGCAATCGCTCCCGGGACGATGGCCACTCAGCTCCGCCAGGCTGTTGGACTGCCCGAACGTGACGGCGTCCTCGTGCGCGGGGTGGACGATGCCGGCCCGGCGGCGCGTGGTGGCGTGCTCGTCGGCGACCTGGTCGTGCGGCTCGGCGACCGGTCGATCGTGACGGTCGACGACCTGTCCGATGCCCTCGAAGCGCTCACGACCGACACCGTCGAGATCGGCATCGTGCGCGGCGTCGAGGAGTCGACCATCACGGTCAGCTTCGTCGATGCCGCTCAGTGATCAGCTTCCGCCGCGTGTGAGCCGTCGACGATCACCATCAGGCCGGTGAGTAGCCAGGTCAACCGAAATGAGCACGTGGTGCTCAGGTCGACGTCGGTATCCGTATGGTCTTCTTGAAAGATGCCAGCTGCGATCGCGATCCCGAACGGCGTTCACCGGCAATACTGTCCGAATCACCTCGGCATCGACATCGTTCGTCTCCACCTCGGGCCCGCTCGGGTCGTGGCCGTGCATCGGTCGCGCCAGAACGGTGGCCGGGGTGGTGGCCGCGATCGCCGGCGTCACGCCCGTTTCGCGTCGGGGTGCGGCGCTGATCCGCGGTCCGCTCGGTGGCGGCAAGACCCGAGTGATCGACGAAATCGTGATTGCGTTGACGGCCAAGGGCCGCAGTGTCCGCCGGATCGTGGCGACGTCGGCGACATCATCGGTTCCATTCGGTGCCGTCGCCCATCTGCTGCCGGTCGGTGCTCGTGACAGCGCGGACCCGCTGATGCTGATCGCCTCGCTGCGCGATGTGCTCATCGCCGAGGACGGTCGTGTTCCGGTGCTGGTCATCGACGACGCGCCGCTGCTCGACGTCGCCACCGCGGGAGTCATCGCCACCTTGGCCGGATCGGGAACCGTGCACGTCGTTGCATCGGCCCGAAACGACGAGGCCCTTCCCGAGCCGCTGGTCGATGTGCTCCTCGGCGATGGGTCGCTGAGCACATCCCTCGATCCGCTGACCGACGATGACATCGACACCTTGCTGCACCTCGTGCTCGGCGGACCGGTCGATGGTGGGGTCCTGGTTTCGATGCGAGACCGCAGCGAAGGCAACCCGCTGTTCCTTCGCGAACTGACGCGCAGCGCACTCGATTCGGGCGCGCTCGTCGAAGTCGGCGGGGTGTGGCGGCTTCGTGGCGATGTGACCGGCTCGTCGCGACTGCGCGACGTCGTCGAGAGCCGGCTCGAGATCGTCTCAGCCGTCAATCGCCCCGCACTCGAACTGCTCGCCCTGTGCGAGATCGTCGATCTCGACGAAGTCGAAGCAATGATCGGCCTCGAGGCACTCGTCGAGTTGGAAGCTCGCGGGCTCGTCCGCATCGTGACGCGCGACGACCGCCAGATGGCCGTACTCGGTCATCCGTTGCATGGCGAAGCGATCCGGATGTCATTGCCAGCGATGAAGTCTCGGCTCCTGCTCCGGGGACACGTGCGATGGGTCGAGGAGAACCACATCGTCAGCCGCGGCGACGACGCGTTGCAGCTTGCGATCTGGCGGCTCGATGCAGGGTTGCCGAGCGACTTCGGCAGCCTCTTCCACGGAGCCCAGTTGGCCGCGGCGATGCACGATTCGCGCAGTGTCCTGCGGCTCGCGCGGCCACTCTTCGCGCAGCGGCCGACAGCCGAGTGCGGGCAGTTGATCGCCGACGCACTGTTCCAGACCGGCCAGTGGGCCGAAGCCTTCGCGATGCTCGATCAGGCCAGTGCGTTGCCGGCGCCGTCGGCACTCCGTGTGGATCTCGCCGTCTCCCGGGCCAACATCTTGCTGTGGGGAGTCGGCGATGCGCCCGCCGGGCTGGCCATCCTTCGCTCGCTGCGCGACGACCCGGAGATGACGGACGCAGACATCGGCCGGCTGACCGCCGAGTACGCATCGGTGCTCGTCTACGCAGGTCGCCCGGGCGATGCGCTGCTCGAACTCGAGCAGGCCGCAACCAGTGATCATCTCCAGCTCCGACTCGGTGCCGTTGGACCGTACGCGAATTCGCTGGCGATGGCGGGACGCACCGCCGAGGCCATCGGTGTCGTCGAACGAGGGTTGGCGGTTCGACCGAGAGAAAGCATCAGTGGCGTCGCCGATGTGGACGTGTACCTCGTCGCCAAAGTCTTCGCGATGCTGGAGGCCGGGTCGTTCCTGGCCGCGATCGCACTCGCGGAGACCGAATACGAAAAGGCAGTCGTCGGCGCACGTCCGCTGAGCCAGTACTGGTTCATGCTGCTGCTCGGGCGCGCCCACCTCGGCACGGGTGGAGCCGGCTCGACCGTGCGAGTGTTCACGAATGCGCGCGCGCTCGGTCTCGACGCCGGACTCAGCGGTCCCACCCGTTCAGCCATCGTCGGGATGGTGGTCGGCCATGCGCTGTTGCAGAACTCGTCCGCCGCCGACGCTGGCCTGGCCGAGTTGGAAGCGCTTCCACCGTTCGGCTTCATGATCCCTGAGCAATCGATCGCCTATGCGTGGGCGGCTGTGGCCCGTGGCGATCTTGCGCTCGCCCGGCAGTTGTTGGCCGACGGAGCTCGCGATGCGATCGATTCCGGTCACATCACGAGCGCGATCTGGATGCTCCATGACATCGCCCGCCTCGGACGTGCGGTCGATGTCGCCGACCGGATCAGCGAGTTGGCCGCGACCACCGACTCCCCGTTGGCCGCAGCCAGAGCCGTCCATGTGCGCGCGTTGATCGCCGCCGATGTTGCGCAGCTGGCCACGGCAGCGGACATGTTCGATGCGCTCGGTGCCAATCTGCTCGCCGCCGAAGCCGCCGTTTCGGCCTCCGATGCAGCCAGGGACAAGGGTGATCAACGCACGGCGGCCGCTCTCACCGTCCGCGCCGAGCGGAGTGCCGCGCTGTGCGAGAACGCGCGTACCCCGGCCCTGGTCGTGGCGGGTGGCTCGGTCGATCCTCTCACCGATCGCGAACGTGAGATCGCGTTCCTCGCGGCCAACGAGCTGACCAGTCGTGAGATCGCCGATCGGTTGTTCCTCTCGTATCGCACGGTGAACAACCATCTGCAGCACATCTACGACAAGCTCGGCATCCGCGGACGTTCCGAATTGCGCAACGCGCTCGGCATGGGACAGGACTAGGTGTCGTCATGGATGCTGCTGGCATCGCCCTCGTCCAATCCACGTTCCAAGCTGTCGCCCCGTCGGCAGATCGACTCTCCCGCTTGTTCTACGACAGGCTCTTCGAACTCGACTGGTCGCTGCGTTCGATGTTTCCCGAGGACCTCGTCGGCCAGCGTCAAAAGCTGATCGACGAGCTGATTGCGATCGTCGACTGCATCGGTCGGATCCACGAACTCGTCGCCCGTACCACCGATCTCGGCAGTCGACACGCCGAGTACGGCGTGGAACCGCAGCACTACGATCTGGTGCTCGACGCCCTGCTGTACGCGATGACGACGTGCGCACCGGAGGCAATGACGCCGGACGCGATCGCGGCGTGGCGACGGGCGTACCACCTCATCGCCGAGACGATGATGCACGGGGCGACGCACGGCCCGTCGACTCCCCGTACCTCTGGCTAACCTCGCCGCTCATGACCAGCGTCTCCAGCATGAACAGGTTCGAAGATCGCCGCATCATCGTCACGGGCGGCGGCTCCGGAATCGGTCAGGGCACCGTGCTCCGCCTGCTGATGGAAGGCGGCACGGTGCATGCGATCGACGTCAACGCCGCCGGTCTCGAGGCCACCGTCGCGAGGGCGACAGCTGACGGAACCAACGACCGGCTGACCACCGGTAC
>JAYTRT010000796.1:0-2705 GCA_043746045.1 Actinomycetota bacterium
GGCGCCTTCGTTCTGTGTCATCGACAGCGCGCGGGACGTGTCGTTCCGTCGTTGGGGGCTGCGGGTTATCCGCCATTTCACGTAACTCCGCGGCGGTAAAGAACACCGTTGCCGCGCCGAAGTCTGGGTCAAGATCGCCTCCATCGCGATGATGCTCGACCGACTCCACCCAAAAGCAGGTAGCTCCCAAGCCATCACCTGGACCACCTGAAACGACTCCCCGGACAACCACTAACGGTGCGGTCCAGTGCTGCGATGACCACAGCGTCGTTGGTAGGCCCGCGCCGGCAAACGGCATCGAGTCCCGCGATGACCGGCTTGGCAGTATCGGCCATCCGGACGCGGGCATAGACGATCTTGCCGAGTAGTGCCTTGGTTGAGTAACGCAGGGGATCCAGCGCCAGCGGAGCCTCGTCGAGGCTCCAGGAGTTCTTCCAGTCCTGGTCTAACAACCCGACCGCAGATATCAGCGCACAGCGATCAGAGTCGCTTCCGGCGGGAACCGGAACCCGGCGAACGCGGACAACAACTGACTTGACGATGCGACATGACGACGACGTCACTCGCACCCTCGCCGCCGCAAGCGATCTGTCAGCGAAACGGAGCCGAAGATGCCCAATTGGCACGTCAGACGAGCCGGACACGCCGCCTGGCAGCGAGGTTGCTCGACGACTTTCGGAGTAACTTGGCGGTCGATCGCTGCTGATCACGGCCATCTGAGATCGCGGCTCCGGCGACACGATCGCGATCGAGTCCGTTCGTGACGGCGGTGCCATGTCGGGCTCGGCAAGCCTTTTTGCTCGCCGGAAGGGTGGATGGTTCGACCTGAGTTCGTACTGATCTGTGGCGTGGGTCGAGATCGCAGCAACTCGGTGACGGCGAGGTGTGGCCCGGTGAGTGCGGCGAGGCCGATGAAGACGACTCGCGCGGCGTTGGGGGCGGCGGGCTCGAGCAGTCGCCAGACGCCTGCGGCGACGAGCAGTGTCCCGGCTGTCGCCCATGCTGCTCGCCACCAGTCCTGGAGTTCGATGTCGAGGGTGAGCAGATGGCGGGGAGCGTGCCACAGGGCGAAGTAGATCGAAAACGAGACGAGGGGATGAACGGCGGCGGCCACAACGGCAATCGTTGCGAACTCGACGACCGCGGAATACCGACGGATCCGGAGAGCCGCGTGGCCGGCGACGAGGCCGGCGACGAGCGACGGAGCGGCGATGATCGATCCAAGGAATGCGACCTGATCGCTGGTCACGGAGGTGGTCCCGAGCATGAGCGCTGAGAGCAGCGGGGTCACGAGTCGTGCGTGCAGCACCAGTGGCAGGCCGATGGCGCAGCCGGCCGTCGACACTCCCAGCACCTCGCCTGCACGGGCGAGGTTGCGGTGATGAGCGGCGTCCCCGCTGGCGAAGTGGTACCACGAAGAAAGGAAGAAGGTGACCACGCCGAGGGGCGGCGCTGCCAGCCAGACCAGCACAATACCGAGAGCGGCGGCGAGGTACATCCCGAAGAACAGCGTTGGTTTGACGAGCCGTGGCCCGATCACGACGTCGAGTGCCCCGTGGGGTAGGGCGACGACGATCGCGACAATCACGATCGACCATGCGGCGCGTGGGGTCGGCGTCCACCCGCCGAGGGTTGCAGTCAGCGTCGTTGCGGCGACACACACAGCAACGATGTGACGGTGTTGCTCGAGCCGGGGGCGGCGGCTGACCCGGTTCGTGGCGTTCATCGCGGGCAGCTTTCTGAGGAGGAACGTCCCGGCACCTCTTGGCGGGTGCCGGGACGTTGAGACGAGGCCTTTTGCGGGGTCAGGAGCCGAGGATCTCTCGTGCATCGTCGGGGATGAGCACCTCGTTCTCGACCGAGGCGGCGCTGCCGCCTCGTTCGGCTTCGACGTAGCCGTCCTCTCGGGACTTGGCCAGCGCAATCGCGAGGACCAAGAGACCGAACAAGGGCTTGGCGAGAACGTCGCCGAGCGAGTACATCACCTGGCGGGCGACCTGTGCGGTGGCCTGATTGTCGATCAGCGACGGGAGTATGTACGCAATCGGGTAGACGCCCCACGTCATGATGATGATGTAGCGCAGGGCATTGAGCAGCTTCTTGACGCTGCCGCTTTGGCGCTCGAGAGACTTGCCGAGCTCGACGAAGAGCACATACAGGATGTAGAGAAACGGGATCGTTGAGGCAACGGCCCACAGCATACGAGCCGAGCTGTGGGCAGCCGAGATCTCGCCGGGATAGCCGAGCGCGATCATCGCGACGGCCGCGACGGAGAGGCGGACCAGCAGACTGCGGGTCTTTGCGCTGGACAGCTTGAGAACGACGACGAGTTCGGCGAGCAGGAGCGGCACGGTCAGCAGCCAGTCCACGTACCGGTAGCCCTCGTTGAACGGTCTGCCGTTCTGGATGAACTTGTGGTTGGAGAAGCTGAACGCGTCGTTCCAAGATCCGAAGATACGTACGTAGTGGTAGAGCGCGATGCCGACCACCAGGGTCGACAGGTTGATGGCCATGCGGTGCTGAGGAGCGACTCGGTTGCGTACGAGTAGGAAGAACAGCAACGCCGCTCCCATGCTGGCGATGACGAACGAGAACGAGTTGTACACCAGGTTGAACTGGGTCTCGCCCAGAGTGAGTTCCATCTGAATACTCCTTTGACGGGAAGGGAACCGCCGGGAGAGGGCGGGAAACCTCATCTTAACGTC
>JAYTRT010000797.1:0-2704 GCA_043746045.1 Actinomycetota bacterium
TTTCGCGGTCACGTCGGCGCAGCACGATGCCAATGTGCAAGCGGCCCGTAACGCCGGTCTGCTGAGTTCTTGATGTCCGTCATCACCGGGGCGACACGGGTCGTCGGCGTCATCGGCAGTCCCGTGCGCCACAGTCTCAGTCCAGCGATCCACAATGCTGCCTTCGCTGCGTCGGGGCTCGATTGGGTGATGGTCGCGTTCGAGGTGGTGCCCGGCGCGGCACCCACGGCGCTGGCAGGGATGCGTGCATTCGGAATCGCCGGGCTGGCCGTGACGATGCCGCACAAGGACGACGTCGCAGCGGCGGTCGACACACTCGACCCTGCCGCAGCGGCACTCGGCGCGGCGAACACGGTGGTCATGCAGCCCGACGGTCGGCTTGCCGGTTACAACACCGACGGCGACGGATTCGTGGCGTCACTGCGAGCTGCCGGAGTCGATCCCGCCGGCCTGAAGGTGGCTGTGCTCGGTGCGGGCGGTGCAGCTCGATCGGTCGTCGACGCATTGGCCCGCAGCGGCGCCGAACGGATTGCCGTCGTCAATCGTTCTGCGGACCGGGCCGACGTCGCCGCTCGTCTCGGCGGTGATCGTGGCGTCGTCGGGATGTCGGGCGACATTGCCGCAGCTGATCTGGTGGTGAACGCCACGTCGATCGGTATGGGCACGGACGTCGCGCCGTGCGATCTCGGCCTGATCCACGCCGAACAGGTCGTCGCCGATCTCGTCTATCACCCTCTGGAAACCACGCTCATCGCCGCAGCGCGTCGGCGCGGTGCACACGTCGTCGACGGCCTCGGCATGCTCGTCCACCAGGCGGCCATCCAGCAGTACCTGTGGACCGGTTTCCGGGCCGATCCGGCAGCGATGCGCTCGGCGGCCGAGACCGAACTCGCTGCTCGTGCGAGCACGCGCCGCTAGCCTGCTGACGATGCTCCGCTACCTCACCGCCGGCGAATCCCACGGGCAGGCGCTCGTCGTCATCGTCGAAGGGTTGCCCGCTGGTCTGGAGATCACGGCCGAGGAGGTCCAAGCCGAGATGGGCAGGCGCCGTCTCGGCTACGGTCGCGGACCTCGGCAGCGGTTCGAGCAGGACGAAATCACCCTGATCGGCGGAATCCGTCATGGCCGCACGCTGGGCTCGCCCGTGGCGATCGAGATCAAGAACTCCGAATGGTTCCGGAGCGACAAGTGGCACGAAGAGATGTCGCCGGCGCCTGGGTCGACGTTGGATGCGCTCACCCAGCCGCGCCCAGGACACGCCGATCTGGCGGGGATGCAGAAGTACGGGTTCACCGATGCCCGTGACGTGCTCGAGCGGGCCAGCGCGAGAGAGACCGCAGCGCGCGTTGCTGCTGGAGCGCTTGCCAAGAAACTGCTCGGCACATTGGGCATCGAGATCCTGTCACACGTGATTCAGCTCGGTTCGGCCCGTTCGAAGGCCAGTAACGGGGGCGCCCATCTGCCGACGATGGCCGACTTGTCAGGCATCGACCAGTCTCCTGTTCGGTGCTTCGACGCCTCGGCGGAGGAAGCGATGATCGAAGAGATCAAGGCGGCTGCCAAAGACGGCGATTCGTTGGGAGGCATCGTCGAGGTGCTCGCCTACGGGGTACCTGTCGGCATCGGCAGTCATGTGCACTGGGACCGCAAGCTCGATGCGCTGCTGGCCCAGGCAGTGATGAGCATCCAGGCCGTCAAAGGGGTCGAGATCGGTGACGGGTTCGAAGTCGCCGGACGCCGCGGAAGCGCCGCGCACGACGCAATCACGTGGGATGCCGCGACCGAGTCGTACCGGCGTGAGACGACGCTGGCCGGAGGCACCGAAGGCGGGATCACGACCGGAGAAGTGGTCGTCGTGCGAGCGGCGATGAAGCCACTGGCGACGTTGAACAAGCCAACGCTCGGCACGGTCGACATCATCACCAAGGAACAGACCGTGAGCTTCAAGGAGCGCACCGACGTGACGGCGGTCCCGGCGATGGGGGTCGTTGCCGAGACAATGGTCGCGCTGGTCATCGCCACCGAGGCGCAACGCAAATTCGGCGGCGACTCGGTGGCCGAGTTCGTCCGCAACGCGCAGGCATTCGACGCCTCGTTGCGGTGAGATCGGCGACGCCGTGCAGACACAGGACGCGAGGCAGGAGATGAGTGTCGTGGTCGGCCGTCATCTCGTCCTCATCGGGCTGATGGGCGCCGGGAAGACCACCGTCGGACGAGTGCTCGCGCAGCGACTGCGTCGACAGTTCTACGACTCGGATCTGATGATCGAAGCTCGTACCGGCAGGACGGTTCGCGAAATCTTCGCCGTCGACGGTGAAGAGGCCTTCCGGCGGCTCGAGACGCTCGTGCTCGTCGACGCTCTGGCGGCCGAGGAGAAGGCTGTCATCGCGGCTGCCGGTGGCATCGTGCTGAGCATCGAGAATCGGCAGGCACTTCGTGCCGCCGGGGCTCGCGTCGTCTGGTTGCGCGCCGATCCGGAGATCCTGGTCGAGCGCGTCAAGAGCGGATCGCATCGGCCACTGCTCGACAGCGATCCGGAGGAGACGTTGCGCACGATGAACGACACGCGCGCCGACCTCTATCGAGAGGTGGCTGATGCGATCGTGACAGTCGACAATCGATCCGTCACCGACGTCGTCGAGGCGATCCTGCGATGAGCAACCGATGAGCAACGCATGAGCAACGCGATGAAGTCGATCCGGGT
>JAYTRT010000798.1:0-8469 GCA_043746045.1 Actinomycetota bacterium
TCGTTGCCGGGCTCGATGCGTATCCGGACGGCTACGAACTCGACCTCGCCGAGACCGCGAATGCGCTCGGCCTGTCGTTGACGGCGGGCGTGCACAGTCCGTTCGGCAAAGCGCTCAACCGTTGCATCATGTTCGGCGTGGCGCACACCAGCGGACGCGGCATCGCCGTCCGTCGGCAGATCCCGCCCCTCTGCCTGCGCCAACTCCGCAAGCTGCCGCCGCACCTGCAGGTCGCGCACGCCGACTGGATCGATCGACGGCGGATCGACGAGGGTCGTCTGGCCAGAGCCGTCGAACTCGCTGGAGCGATGATCCGCGTCGGCGACGAGCCCCATCAGATCGAACGTCAACTGCTGTCGATCGGCATCCCGCCACGCGAAGCCACCGCAGCGGCCCGCCAGTACGTCAGCGCAGCCTGAGCACAGCCGCAGCCCGGATCTGTCCCGGTGTGGATCTGTCCCGGTGTCGTTGTGCTGGACGCTTCAGCACAACGACACCGAGACAGCCGAAATCACAGCCGAATCACAACCGGGGTCAGACGGTGGCGGGCAACGGTTCGAAGTTGGTGACCAGATCGATCAGCAGACGGGTGCCGTAACCGGTTGCGCCCTTGGCCAACCAGCCGTCGTCGCTGTCCATCTTCATCGTGCCGGCCATGTCGATGTGCGCCCACGGAACATCGTTGGTGAACTCGTCGAGGAACAATGACGCGGTGATCGTGCCTGCCATTGGTCCGCCGATGTTGCGCATGTCGGCCACGTTGCTGTCGAGAAACTTGCGGTACTGCCTGGCCAGCGGCAACTGCCATGTCGGCTCGTCGGCACGCGTACCGGCGGCTCGGACCTGATCGATCCACGTTTGGTTGTTGCCGAGCACACCCGCCATCCGGTCGCCGAGGGCACTGATCACCGCCCCGGTCAGCGTGCAGATGTCGACGAGCGCATCGGGTTTCGACTCGGCCCCGAGCGACAGACCGTCGGCAAGGACCAACCGACCTTCCGCGTCGGTGTTGTGGATCTCGACGGTCTTGCCATTGCGCATCGTCAACACGTCGCCCAGTTTGAGGGCGCTGCCGGACGGCATGTTGTCGGTGCACATCAGGTAACCCGTGACCGCTGTCCTGCAGTCGAGGGCGGGCAATGCACCGAGCGTTGCCAGCACAGCCGCTGCGCCGCTCATGTCCATCTTCATCGACGCGTGCGACGGGTCGCTCGGCTTGAGGCTGATGCCACCGGAGTCGTAGGTGATGCCCTTGCCGACCAGGACGACGTGACCGACGGGATTGTCCGGGGTGTACGTCAGCCGGACCATGCGCGGCGGCTCGGTACTGCCGGCGTTGACGCCGACGATGCCGCCGCAGCCCATTGCCTGCAACTGGTCCTTGTTGAACACTTCGATGCCGAGGTTCGCCGCTGTCGCGACTTCGACGGCTCTGTCCGCCAGCTTGCGAGCCGTGAGGTACGCCGGCGGCATGTTCGCCAGTTCGCGAGCGAGGTTCGCAGCATCGGCCGTGACGGTTCCCCGGGCCGCACCGGCTCTGGCACCGGCAATCCGGGTGGAACCAACGACGATGGACAGCGCCTGCACGGGCGACCCGGTCTTGTCGTTCTTCTGCCCGACGTAGCGGTAGTTGGCGAGAATGACACCTTCGACGACGGCCTTCGCCGCCGCATCAGGCTCGATGCCGGCCACGTCGGCCAATGTGGTTGCCAGGCATGCCCGCTTGCCGGCGGCACGCGCGAACGACGCCGCGGCGTTGCGCAGACCGTTCTCCGTCAACTCGGCCGGCTTTCCGATACCGATCGCGATGTGCGCTGGTCCGCCGTCCGACGGCACGACCAACGTCTGACCCGCCTTGCCCTCGAACCCGTTCGCCGTCAGGGCTGCACGACTGAAGCCGAGCGACTTCGGGACCGCGCCAGTTGTTCCGACCGGTACTCCCATTGCATCGATTGCTTTCGGGGCGGAACGAACGACTTCGATGGTGAGGGTCACCTGATCAGGTTACCGACACGGGTTCTGCTGCCGGTGCGGATCCGATTCTCACCGGGCTCTTACGCGCCTGACGTTGAAGATTTGCTTGAAAGCGCAAGAATACGGCGAACCGAAATGGCCATGCGGCCGTAGGAGATGATCATGCGCAACAAACTCTGGCTGAAGATCCTCATCGGAATCGTCGTCGCCGCCGTCCTCGCGGCAACGGCCGGCCCGTTCATCTACATCCACTTGATCAAGAAGGACGCTCCGAAAACCGTCGAGACCCAGGGCCTGCCGAGCCGGTCCAGCACGGACACGGCGATCACGGTCTCGACGACCCCGGCCACCGCCGCAACCTCGACGACCACTGCGGCTTCTGCCGGCACCTCGACGACGAGTGCGGCTGTCGATACGCCTGTGCCGTCGACGGCCACCGGCGGCACCGCGACGACAACGGCGGTGACCACAACGCCAGCCACACCGACCCCGGCCGGGGCGACCACGCCAGCCGGGGCCACCTCGACCACAGCATCCGCAACGACGGGTGCGGCCGAGAAGTACACGCTGACGATGTCCGACGACGTCGCCAAGAACTACGTCGGCTACCGCGTCACGGAAGTGCTGTTCGGACAGGACACCCAAGGGGTCGGCCGGACGACGAAGGTCACCGGATCGCTCACCCTGGCCGGCGCCGCGATCACCGCTGCCGAGTTCACCGTCGACATGACAACGCTGAAGTCCGACGAGGACAACCGTGACCGCAAGTTCCAGGGTGAGATCATGCAGACCAGCACCTACCCGACGGCGACATTCACGATCACCAAGCCGATCGAACTGGGTTCGATTCCGGCCGACGGGACCCAGATCACGGCCTCGGCGACGGGCGACCTGACTCTGCACGGTGTGACCAAGTCGGTCACGCTCGAGGTCAAGGCCCAGCGCAACGCCAACATCGTCGACGTCCTCGGATCGACCAATATCAAGTTCGCCGACTACAAGATCAACAACCCGTCCAACGGCGCGGTCACCACGCAGGACAACGGCACGATCGAATTCCTGCTCACGTTCACCAAGAGCTGAGCCAACGCCGGTGCCCGCGCGTCAGCGAACCGGGCCTCAGAGACCGGTCGGGCGGTTGACGAAGCGGTGGGCCTGTGGTGAGAAGAACCAGCCGCCGCCGGCCTTGGTGCCACCGTCGACCGGGATGTTGTGGCCGGTCACGAACCCGGATTGGTCACTGGCCAGGAACAACGCGACCCGGGCCTGATCTTCGGGCCAGCCGGTTCGACCGACGGGCGCCCACGACGCCCAAAGGTGCTCGTGGTCCTCACCCCCGGTGATGTAGTCGACCTGTGTGGTCTGGGTCAGGTCCGGCCCGATGCCGTTGACCCGGATTCCGTGCCGACCCATCGTCACCGCAAGGCACGTCGTGAAATGGGCGAGCGCACCCTTCATCGCTCCGTACACGGGATCGCCCGGGTACCCGCGCATGCCTTCGACCGAATGAACGTTGACGATCGAACCGGCATTGTGCTCGATCATCGATCCGATGAACGCATGCGTCATCGACAGCGCGTGCCCGATGTTGATGTCGTACATCGCCTTCCACGACTCGGGGTTCGAGTCGGGGAAGCGCACCAGCGGTCGATAGTCGCCGACGTTGTTGACGAGCACGTCGACTCGACCGTGGGTTTCCAGCACGGTCGCAGCGAATGACCGAGCGGCGACGTCGTTGGTCACATCGACGACGTGCGACCGCGCTGAACCGCCGGCCAGATGAATCGCGCTCTCCACGTCGGCTGCGCGCACGGGGTCGATCTCGGCGATCTCGACGATCGCGCCGTGTTGCGCGAACAGCTCGGCGATACCTCGGCCGATCCCGACACCACCGCCGGTGACGACGGCGATCTTGCCGTCGAGGAGCCGGTTCCAGTCGGCGATCGGCGTGACATTCGTCGATTGCTGGGTCGATTGCTGGGGCGGTGGCACGGTGGAGGTGGTGGTGGCGGTCGTCTGCGTTCCGTCGGTGCTCATGTCGGACATGATCGCATCGTGGTCGCCTCCAGCTGCCACCGCAGAGAATTGCCGCCCAGTGCCCTACGAGATCGATGCTCCTGGGTGTTGATTGCGCTCCCACGCGGCGGACAGGGCGGCGTACTTGCCTCCCAATGCAACCAGTTCATCATGGCTTCCGAGCTCGGCCAGACCCCCCGCATCGACCACCGCGATCCGGTCGGCACGGCGAACGGTGGACAGCCTGTGCGCGACCACGATCACCGTCCGGTTGAGCATCAACGACTCCAGCGCATGCTCCACCTCGGCCTCGGTGCCGGGGTCGAGGTTCGAGGTCGCTTCGTCCAACACCAGCACGGCCGGGTCCACCAACGCCGCCCGCGCCAGCGCGATCAGCTGGCGCTCGCCGGCGGACAGTCGCGAGCCTCGCTCGCGCACCTCGGTGTCGAGGCCCTCGGCAAACGACGTGAAATGCTCCAACACGCCGATCGCCGCGAGCGACTGGGCGATTTCGTCATCGGTCGCCGATGGTCGGGCGATGCTGAGGTTCTCGCGGATCGTGCCGCTGAACAGGAAACCCTCCTGCGGGACGACGACGACCCGGTTGCGCAGCGAGCGCAGCGTCGCGTGACGCAGATCCACCTCACCGAACGAGACCGTGCCCGTCGACGGGTCGTACAGACGAGCCATCAGCTTGGCCAGCGTGCTCTTACCGGCGCCCGTCGGACCAACGAGCGCCAGTCGCTCACCGATCCCGACCGTGAGGGTCACGCCCGACAGCACGGGGCGACCGGGCACGTACTCGAAGCCGACGCCGACGACGGCGACCTCGCCGAGTGTCGGGAGTTCCACGGCATCCGGCGCTTCGTCCACCTCCGGAACCGTGTCGAGAATGCCATACAACTTCTGCAGCGCGGCACCTGCCGACTGCACCGTGTTGTACAGCTGCGACAATTGCTGCACCGGCTCGAACAGGCTGCTCAGCAACAGCACGAACGCCGTGACGACCCCGAGGCTGACCGAGCCTCGGTGGACGAGCCAGCCGCCGACACCGACCATCCCGGCCGTCGCGACGATGCCGCAGAACTCGACCAGGCCGAAATACCACATCGAGATCCGGATGCTGTGCATGTGCGTGTCGAACAGGGACTTGTTCGTGGCCTGGAAGCGCCGTGACTGTTCGTCCTCGCGCCCGAACGCCTGGATCACGCGTACACCGCTGATGCCCTCCTGCAGCGCGCTGAGGTTGTTGCCGACCCGTTCACGCACCTTCAGGTACGCCTTGTTCGAGTCGTGCTGGAAGCGGATCGAAGCAACCACGATGATAGGGAACACCACCAGCACGAGCAGCGTCAGTTCCCAGCTGAGCACGAACAGCAGCGCCAGTGCCATGACCACGAGCAGACCCGCCGACAGGAACTGCAGGAGGCCGAATTGGATCAGCTCGCCCATCGATTCGACGTCGGCCGTCATCCGTGACACCAGCACACCGGTCTGCTCACGGTCGAAATACGCCAGCGCCTGCTTCTGCAGATGATCGAAGACCCTCACCCGCAGATCGCGGAGGAAGCCCTCGCCGGCGCGATTGATGTACACGTATTGCAACCGGGCCAAGAAGTACGCGGCGATCGTCACCGCGATGTACGCGCCGACGGTCATGTCCAGCACATGTCCGTCGTGCTTGGAGATGCCATGGTCGATGCCGTAGCTGACCAAGACCGGTCCGGCCAGTGTGGTGGCCGTCCAGACCGTCACGAGCGTGATCGCGGCGACGATCGTGCGGTGATACGGCTCGGCGAACTGCCACGAGCGACGAATCACCTGACGGGTCGCATCACGATCGAGCTTGTCCTCGTCACTGAGGGCATTCATCGACCACACGGCTCACTCACCCCCGATCGGTTCGTGCATCTGTGCCTCGATGTCGATGTCGTCGGCGGGCACCGCAAAGCTGTTGCGAATCTCTTCGGCACTGACCTTGGCCGGATCGTGGTGATCGACGACAGACGCGGCGAGTGGATCATCGACATCGGTGTCGTCAGATGCGTCCGCCATCAGATCGTCGTCCTCCGTGCTGGCCGCCCAGGTGGCGAGCACCTCGCGATACGCCGCATTCGTCGCGAGCAATTCGTGGTGTGTTCCCTGGGCGGCGATTCGTCCGTCGTCCAGCAGCAGCACGGTGTCGGCAAGCGCAATGGTCCCCGGACGGTGGGCGATGACGATCGTCGTCCGGTCGCGCATCACCGTTGCCATTGCATCACGGATCTCGTGCTCCTTCGACGGATCGACCGCCGAGGTCGCGTCGTCGAGGATCAGAACCCGCGGATCGGCGAGAATCGCGCGGGCGATCGCGATCCGCTGACGCTGTCCGCCGCTCAAGGAGAAACCACGTTCGCCGAGCAACGTGTCGTACCCGTCGGGCAGATCGCGGACGAAATCATGCGCACCTGCCAGCTTGGCCGCAGCCTCGATCTGCTCCACCGACGCGCCCGGATCGGCAAAGGCGATGTTCGCGGCGACGGTGTCGTGGAACAGCAGGGTGTCCTCGAAGACGACACCGACGGCGTGACGCAGATCGTTGACACGCAGGCTGCGCAGGTCGCATCCGTCGAGCAGGATGCTGCCCCGTTGCACGTCGTAGAACCGCAGGAGCAGTCGTGTCACGGTGGACTTACCGCTACCCGTGGCACCGACGATGGCGACCGACGTGCCACCCGGGATGCTGACATCGAAACCGTCGAGCACCACACGTTCGGCGTCGTACCCGAACGTGATGTTGCGGAAGACGAGTGAGCCACGCCCCTCGCTGGTTCCGACCGCCGGCAGCGTGACCGGAACCTCCGGGTCCGTCACCTCGCTGGCGGTGGCCAACACCTGCTGGACACGCTGGAGGGCCACCGCAGCGCGTTGCCCGGTGGCCAGGGTCATGCCGATGTTCCGCATCGGGTAGATCAGTAACAGAACACTGGCGTTGAACTGGATCAGTTGGCCGACGGTCATCTGACCGTTCAGGACACGATGTCCGCCGATCCCGAGGACGAGGATCAAGCCGATCGACGGAAGGATGTCGATCGCCGGCAGGAAGCGGGCCCGGATCCGTGCTGCATCCAGCGAGACGCTGCGGATCTGGTCGGCTTCCCGTCCGAGCTTGCCGGCCTGCACCCCTTCGGCACCGAATCCCTTGACGACCCGAACACCGGACACGCTCTCTTCCACCACCGTCGCCAACGCTGCCTGACGGACCTGGACGGCCATCACGGCCGGATGGATCTTGGTGCTGAACCGGCGCGCCGAGAAGTTGACGAACGGCAGCGGCGCGAGGGCGAACAAGGCCAGCAACGGGTCGCTGTAGACGAGCAGGATCAAGATCGCGATCAGCTGGAACAGATTGCTGATCACGAGTGGAATCATCACGACGAAGGCCTGCAACTGCTGCAGGTCGCTCGATGCCCGGCTCATCAGCTGGCCCGTTTGGGCGTGGTCGTGGTAGCTGACGTGCAGGCGCACGATGTGGTTGTACAACCGCTCGCGCAGGCGCGACTCGGTGGTCCTGCTCTCGCGGAACGCGAGCCACCGCCGCCAACCCGTGAACACGCCCGCCACGACACCGACCGCGCCAATGATCAGCGACCACTTCAGCAGTGATTCGTCGTGGGTGATGCCCCGGTCGATACCGAGCCGGATCAACGTCGGGATCGAAACCTTCGCGGCGGCCCATCCGATGCCGACCAACACGCCGGCGATCAAACCTCGCTTCTGTTCGCCGAGAACGCCGGTCAGCAGCCGCCACGGGGTCCGTTCGGCGACAGGTTGGTCCTGCGCCGGTTCTCCCACTTGGCTGCCTCCTCACGATCGCGTCCGACATCGCCGCTGATGTCCGAGGGCGAAGGATAGTTCGGCCTTCCGACGATGGGCGGGTCCAATAACCACACAACCAACCCCGTCGCCGTAGCGTTCCAGTCATGGGCATCGTCGCATGGATCGTGATCGGCCTGGTCGCCGGAGGCCTGGCGAGGTGGATCACCAACGACGATCGCAGCGGATGCATCTACACGATGATCGTCGGGGTCCTCGGCGCAATGATCGGCGGCGCACTGATGAACGCCGCTGGTGATTCAGGTGTCGATCATTTCGGCATTCGCTCGATCCTGGTTGCGGCACTCGGAGCAATCCTGCTCCTGCTCGTCCTGCAGGCGCTTTCTGGGCGCAGTCGCCGGACCCGTCGCCGTCGCTGACACCGCTCTACAATTCGACGATGGCCGATATCTCCGCTGAGCAAGTCACGACCGAAGTCAAGCAATGGGTCACCGACGCGTGGGATCCTGAGCTGACGGTGGCCGAGTGGTGGACGCGTCTCGCCGCGAGCGGATACGCGGCCCCGATGCTGCCGGAGAACTTGGGTGGCCGTGGCTATCCCCGTCACCTCGCCACCCTGGTGTCCAATGTGCTCGGCGAACACGGCGTCGTCGGGCCTCCCGG
>JAYTRT010000799.1:0-2698 GCA_043746045.1 Actinomycetota bacterium
GCGCAGAACGCCGAAGTCGTCCGCCGAGTGCTGGCCGGCGATCACGGTCCGCACCGCGACATCGTCGTGCTCAACGCCGCAGCCGGGCTGGTCGTGGCCGGCGTTGCCGACGACCTCGAATCCGGTCTCGTCAGCGCGACTCACTCGATCGACAGTGGTGCGGCCGCGTCGACGTTGCAGCGATTCGTCGAGGCCTCGCAGGCTGCTGTTCAGACCCCTGCCGGATGATTGCCCGGGTGCCGGCGTCCTCGGCGAACATGGGTCCAGGTTTCGATGTGTTGGGGATGGCGTTGGCGCTCTACGCGGAGATCGGTCTGAGCGACGAGACCGGCGAGCCGCCTGAAGGCGCCAAGCCCGCCGACGAACATCATCTCGCGACGATCGCATTCGAGCGCGTCGGGGGGACGGGCCGGCTGTGGGTCCGGTCCCCGATCCCGATGGGTCGCGGTCTCGGCTACAGCGCCGCCGTTCGAGTCGGCGGTCTCGTCCTCGGCCTGGCCCAACGGTCCCGCGCGGCCAACCCTGCGGGTTCCGCTCACGACATCATGCACGAAGTGGCCGACGAGGTGCTTGCCCACGCGATCGACCTGGAAGGACATGCCGACAACGCGGCCGCAGCCGTCATCGGCGGCGTCGTCGTGACCACGGGCGACAGGTCGATCCGGGTTCCGCTCCAGTTCGATCCCGCTGTCGTGGTCTGGGTGCCCGCATTTTCCACGCGAACCGATCAGAGTCGGCACAAGCTGCCGGTCGAAATCGCCCTCGCCGACGCCGTCTTCAACATCGGCCACGTCGCGTTTCTGATTGCCGCGTTGGCGTCTGGCGACGTCGATTCCCTCGGTCACGCCACGCTGGACCGAATTCATCAGCCGTCACGCTTCGCCGCGGCCCCGGCATCTCGCGTTGCGTATCAGATCGCTCTGGCGAACGGGGCCTGGAGCGCATGGCTGTCGGGCTCGGGGCCGAGCGTCGCCGCGCTCTGTGCCACCGAGAATGCCGAAACGCTCGCAATGGCGATGTCAGCGGCCGCTGACGGCGTCGGCCATACGAAGGTACTTCGGATCGATCACGGCGGGGCGTCGATCGAGACCTGAGTTCACGTCGATCTATGCGGCTCTCCGACGGGTGGCGCCGTCACCCGCAGTCTTGGCCAGTACCTGCTTCTTCGGCTCGAACGATGGCAGGCGGTTGAGGAGTTCGGTCCATTGGCCAGAGCAGTGCAGCAGTGAAATTCGCGCGCTGTTGGCATCGAGATAGCGCGCGATGCAGAGAACCTCGTCGACGGCATGACGGGGGAGTGGGAGATGCAAGGCCACCACGTCGGCTGGCGCCAGTGCGAGCCCGAGCGCGAGGGTTCCGTCTTTGCCGCTGTTGAGCAGCCGACCGTGGTCGAACTCGAAGCGGATCTCGCCGATGTGCAGGTCGATCCGTTGCGCTCCGCGGAGGTGATCGATCATTCGCTGCCGACGTATCGCGCCGGCCAACGCCTGGGCGCGATCACGAACACTCGCAGCCTCTTCGAACCGGTGCGATCGGGCGAGGGCGAGCATCCGCTCGCGCAACGGGGCGAGGAGGACCTCCGGCTCGCCACTGAGACCACGCGTCACCATCTGCACCGCGATGGCGTAGCGGTCGGCATCGGCAGTACCCGAGCACGGGCACTCGGCGACTCCGAGCTGAGCTGCTGTGCACACCGGACTGCCCTCCGCAGCGACGTATCTCCGGCCCAGCTTCGTCGTGCATCGGCGTAGTGGAACGGCCGACTGGATCGCCTCGATGACCAGCGTCGCCATCGCCCGGGATGGCAGCGGTCCGAGGTGCAACCCGTCCGCTTTGGGATCCTTGGTGATCGTCAGGCGCGGCCATGCCTCCTCTGTGGTCAGCCGCACATAGCAGTACTTTCCCCACGTGGTGCCCTGCTTGTTGTACCGCGGTGTCAGCTGCTGGATGTACCGCAGTTCGAGTACACCTGCGGTCAACGGATCCGGCGTGTCGACGTGGCTGACCCGTTGCGCCTCGCGCAGCATCGGGCCGATCTTGCGGCGGTCTTCGCTACCGAAGTAGCTGCGCACACGCTGTCGCAAATTGGTTGCCTTGCCGACGTACAACACCTCGCCACGCGCGTCGTGGAACAGGTAGACGCCAGCTGTCCTCGGCAGGTGGTTGGTCAGCTTCAATTTCGCGACCTGCGGGTGGCCGCCGATCTTCGGGAGCAGTTGCAGATCGTCCAGGCCGAGGACACCGAACGCGGCTGCTCGCTCGATCAGCATGTGCAGCAGGTCGGCCGTCGCGAGTGCGTCGTCGAGGGCGCGGTGATTCGGCTTGTGATCCAATCGGAAGCGTGTCGCGAGGGTCCCGAGGCGGCAGTCGGGTACCTCGTCCCGAACGAGGCGACGAGCGAGCGCCAAGGTGTCGGTGGCGGGATTGGTGAGCGCTGGTCGATTCGTGCGGGCGAGTGCGGCGTTCAGGAAGCCGACGTCGAAGCGTACGTTGTGGCCGACGATCACTGCATCACCACAGAATTCGAGGAGTGCCGGAAGCACCTGTTCGATGCGCGGCGCAGGCACGACCATCGCGTCCGAGATTCCGGTGATGATCGTGATCGACGGTGGGATTGCTCGACCGGGATTGATCAGTGTCTGGAACGTGCCGAGGCTCTGGCCGCCGCGTACTTTGATCGCTCCGATCTCGGTGATCA
>JAYTRT010000800.1:0-2697 GCA_043746045.1 Actinomycetota bacterium
GCCGACATCGGTCGAACCGGACATGGTCTTCTGCTCGATGCTCGCAACACCGAGCGGTTCACCGGCGAAGCGACCTCGGTCGACCCGCGACCCGGACACATTCCCGCCGCGGCCAGTGCACCGTGGGCACTGACGGTCCACCCGGACTCGCACCGTTTCCGATCAGCCGCCGAACTCCGCGAACGTTTCAACGCACTCGGCGTCAGTGAATCCGAGAATGTCGTCACCTACTGCGGCAGTGGCGTGTCGGCGTGCATGAACATCCTCGCCATGGAGCAGGCCGGTCTGCCGCCGGCGCGCCTGTACGTGGCCAGTTTCAGCGGCTGGTCGGCCGACCCGGACCGCGAAGTAGAAGTCGGACCTGGGCGGTAGCGTCGCTGACGCATGGAATCAGCCGAACCCGTCGTGACAGCGTCATCGGGGCACGATGCTCTCGACGACCTGAGACGGGCCCGACGCAAGAATCGCATCGCCGAACTGGACTGGTTCGATGCCCTCTACCGGGTCTATCTGGTCGCGATTCTGTTCGGTGGCACTGCTCTCTGGGCGTCCAGTTTCATCAAGGACTCCAAGGTCGCTTCGTCGAGCATCGGCGACATCCTCCACTACGGTCCGGCAGTGCTCGGCATGCTCGCTGTCGCCGCGTTCGCCGGGGGCATCCGCAGCGGAGCGCGTGGAGGCCCGCTCGCCATCGAAGAGGCCGACGTCCGACATGTCCTGCTCTCGCCGATCGATCGGCGCAAGGCACTGCTCCGTCCCGCATTCCAGCGCGCCCGCTCGGCGTCGTCGCTCGGGATCCTGGTCGGTGCAATGTCCGGTCAACTCGCCGGCCATCGTCTGCCGGGCAGTGACTCGTCGTGGGTTCTCGCCGGCGCCGCGTTCGGCTTCAGCCTGGCGCTGCTTTTCGTCGGTGCCGCGCTGGTCGCTCACGCGTTCACCGTCCCGCGCTGGACGGCCTCGGCGGTCGGCGGAACATTGCTGGCCTGGCAAGCCGCTGCGATCGTCAAGCACATCCCTGGCCCCGGCAACTCCATCGGCGATCTGGGACTGTGGGGAATGCGCCAGCGGCCCGTCGACCTGATCGGACCCGTGCTCAGCGCCGGGCTCGTCGTCGCCGGTTTCGCGATGCTGCGCCGCACCTCGCTCGATGCACTGGCTCGCCGGAGTGGCCTTGTCGCCCAGCTCCGTTTTGCGGTGACGATGCAGGATCTACGCACCGTCGTGCTGCTGCGCCGCCAACTCAGCCAGGAGAACACCCGCAGCCGACCATGGATCCGGTTGCGTCGCGCCGGTGGTTCGGCGGTCGTCTGGCGACGTGGTTGGCACAGCCTGTTCCGCTTCCCCGTCTCGCGTGTCCTGCGGATGTTCCTGCTCGCCGTGGGTGCAGCGGCGTGCCAGGTCGCTGCATACAACGGCACGACGGCGATGTTCCTGTTGAGCGGCGGACTGCTGTTCCTGCTCGGCATGGAGGCCCTCGAACCGTTGTCCCAAGAGATCGATCAGCCGGACCGGATGTCGTCCCTGCCGCACAAACGCGGCGATCTGCTCGTTCGCCATCTGATCGTTCCGGCTGTCGCACTGATCCCCTTCGCCGCGATCGGTGTCGCCACGGTCGTCGTCCTGTCGAAGGATTCCGGCGCCCTCGCAGTTGCCGCCGTCCTCGCCCTGCCGACGGTCTGGATGGGCGCGGCGGGCGCTGCTGTCAGCATCGTCAAGGACGCCCCCGACCTCAGCAGCGCGCGCGTCGAGCAGACGATGCTGCCGCCGGAGATGAGCGGGTTGACCACGATCCTGCGCACCCTCCTGCCGCTGATCGTCTCTGTCATCGGCAGCGTCGGCATCATCATCGTTCGTGCCGCACACACGTCTGGTCAGTCGTCGTTGTCCGCAGCGATACGTGTCGCCGTCGGCCTGCTGATCCTGTCGCTGTTGACCGCACTGTGGGTCAACCGCCGCGACGACTGGAAAGTGAAGTTCAAGGACATGATGGCCGAAGGTCGCGAAGTCACCGCGCAGCAGAAGGCCCAGCGTTCGTCCGTATCGAGGAGCAGGTCGTGAGCAACCAGAGTCGGCACCCCAAGCCGCCGAGCCGTCATCCGAAGCCTGCTTCGTCGTCATCATCGGGCGGTTCATCATCGGGCGGTTCATCGCGCACGGATCGTCAGGTCGAATCGGCGGCAGCGGCCTCCGAGACGCGTCGCTCGAAGCCCGTCACGGGCGGGGCCCTGGCCTGCAACGAACTGACCAAGGACTACGGAGACCGGCCCGCGCTGGCCCCGCTCACGTTGCTGATCCCGGTCGGCCAGCGCGTCGCCGTCGTCGGCCACAACGGCAGCGGTAAGACGACGCTGATCCGGATGGCTGCCGGCCTGCTCGACCCGAGTGACGGCACCGTCCACGTCATGGGTCACGCGTCGGGAACGCCAGAGGCCCGCGCCTCGCTGGCCTATCTGTCGGACACTCCCGCGTTCTACGACGACCTGTCGCTGTGGGAGCACCTCGAGTACATCGCCCGGCTGCACGGTGTCGACGAGTGGGATCAGCTGGCCGCCGACCTGCTCGGGCATCTCGGTCTGTACGACCGCGCCGACGACCTGCCGAACACGTTCAGTCGCGGCCTCCGTCAGAAGGCGGCGATCGCGCTGGCCTTCGTGCGGCCGTTCGAAGTGCTGCTCGTCGACGAGCCGTTCGTCGGTC
>JAYTRT010000801.1:0-2688 GCA_043746045.1 Actinomycetota bacterium
ACGCAGGCCACCGACCCCCACAGAAAACGTGGTCGTCGGTGATCCGGTCGGTCACCGAGTCGACGGTGAGGAGATGGGCATGATGAGCGCCATGGTCGACCCCGTTCTCGGTCCACGTGATGAAGTACTCGACGACTTCGCCGTCTGCCGTACGATGCCGCCGGAGTTCGCTGAATTCACTCTGGGCACCGAACCATCTGCCGTATTCGTTTCGTACAGCATCGCTCCCCGTCAGCCTGAAGCGCCAGCCGGGAACGGTCGCATCCAGCCGCACGTCTGAGCTGTAGATCTGTTCGGCGGCACCGAACGAAGCATGTCGAATGGCGTCGATGAATCGATCGACAGCGGTCGTCGGGGGCGACTCGGAACCGCTGACGGGAGTGGTCACTGGGTTGGTCATGGCAACCATCCTCACCATTCGGGTTTGCAGCTGGTTTGCAGAACGGGCCTCCACCAACGGCGCACCTCGGCGGCGGCTGCTACTCGTCGATCAGGTTGAACCGTTCCGTCAGCTTCGTCAACTCGAGAACCCTTCGAGCCTGTTTCGGGGCATTGATCGTGCGTAGTCCGACCGATTCGGTCTGGCATCGCGCATGCAGTGTCAAGAGCGCACCGAGCCCACTCGAGTCGAGAAATCGGACAGCGGCCAGGTCGAGGACGACCGACGTCAGGGTTTCGGCGAAGGCAGTGGTGACCGCTTCGACGAACGTACTGGCAGCCGCGAGATCGAGGTCTCCAGCCGGAGCGATGACCACGTCGGGCCCGATTGTGACGTCCACGCTGAAGTCGGCGGCCTCGGTCTCCATGACGAGCCAAATCGTAGCGGGCCGCGCTCACTCTCCGCGCACGGCGGTTCGGTCAGACGAGATCGCGCAGTTCGGAGCGAAGATGGATCAGTCCTAATCGGATCCGGGATTTGATGGTGCCCTCCGGAATTCCGGACCTGGACGCGATCTCTCTGTACGTGAGGTGACCGTAGAAGGCGCTGATGACGGCATCCCGTTCGTTCTCGCTGATCGACTTGAGCGCTTGGACGACTCGTCCTGCCCTTTCGCGATCGAGGACCTCGGCCAGTCCGTCGAACATCGACATCGGCTCGATCGCACGACTGCGCTCCTCCCGAGACCGACGGGCCACGGCGCTGCGGACAAGGTCGATCGACGCCCCGCGAACAGCAACCCGCAGATAGTTCCCGAGCGTCCCACGACTGGGGTCGAAGCGTTCCTTGTTCGCCCACATCCGAACGAGGACATCCTGGGTGATGTCGGCTGCGTACTCGTCGCCCGCGATCCGGCGGGCGATGGCGTACATCGTCGTCCGGTTGTCGCGCAGGGCAAGCGCCAGCGCGCCCTGATGGTCGCCGAGGGTCCAGAGGACAGTGGCAGCGTCCGGCTCCTGCGCACCATCGTCGGTCTGACTGGGTGAGAGGTCGATCGAAGACTGCTCAGTGCCGACGATTTCTGCTCCCATCCCGGCAACTCATGTCGGCATTGTGCCCAACGTGAGTCCCGGCCAAACCTGCCGTTACGTGGGCCGGCGGGCTGCGTTGCTGACGATGCGTGTGGCGATGTCGCGCAACTTGATGTTCTCGTGCTGGGACTGCGCGATCAACGTCGCAAAGGCTTCGTCAGCGGACACTCGCTGCGCCGCCATGATGATTCCCTTGGCCTGTTCGATGGTCGCCCTCGTCTCCATCGCCGCCGTGAGGTTCTCGTTGAGCGTGCGCGCATCCCAGTAGGCCTGAGCATTGGCGAGGACGAAACCAGCTTGGAGCGCAAACGTCGTTGCCGCGACGACGGCTGCTTGGTCGAATGCACTGACGACCCGCGCGTAGAGGTTCATTGCGCCGAGGGTCTTGCCGGCCACACTCATCGGAACGGACACCGTGCTCAAGATCCCATGGGACCGTGCTGTCCGGCAGAACTCGGGCCACCGCTCGTCCAATTCTGTGGACTCGATCACATGGACGTTGCCTGTTGCGAATGCATCGACACATGGCCCTCGGCCGGATTGGTACTGGGCCCGATCGATCTCAGCGGCTTCGGGGTGGGTGAACACGAACGTCCCGACCGATCCGTCGACCATCATCGTCAGACCGATGAATTCTGCGGCGGGAATCGCCTGAACCGCAGCATCGGAGACGCGCTGCAGCGTCTCGCCCATCGTTGCATCGCCGACGAAATAGTGCGTGAGCGCTGCAACGCTCTGGCTGAGAGGGGACTCGTCAGTCAAAGAGATCACCGAATTTCTTCATCAGTAGACCCCCTACTGTCTGAGCGGCCGAGCCGAGCACCGTATCGGAAACCAACGACCTGAGGACATTTCGAGGCGGATGGTCCCGACTTCGTCACATACCGTTCAGGACATGTTGTCGATGTAACGGTTCGATCGTCGGGTCTGCTCACTCTTCGAGGGTGCGGTAGTCACCGAACTCGGCATCCCGAGCCTGCAGCGCGCCCGTCAGCCCATCCCTCTGCACAGATGCGATGAAATCGTCCATCGCCGGCTGCAGCGTACCGAGCGCACAGAGCTCGGTTCCGACGCGAATTCCGGTCCGGATCCCCATGATCTCCATCTGGCGGTGGACGACCCGCTTGTTCAGTTGAGCCAGTTGCGGCGGGATCTTGGCCACCCTGCTCGCGATTGCAACGACTCTCTCGTCGAGTTCGGCCGCAGGAAATGCCTCGT
>JAYTRT010000802.1:0-8410 GCA_043746045.1 Actinomycetota bacterium
GCGATGCGGCCGTTCAGGCCCGGCGATGCGGCCGGTGTCGAACCAACCAGCCGATGATGACACCGCACACCGCAGCGGCGGCGAGGACGATCCAGATCGGGGCCTTCACGTCTCCGAACACGTATCCCACCTGCACGGTGCTGCGATTGTCCAGCGCGACCAGGACCAACCCGGCCAGCAATGCCACGACCACGATGATCCGCAATGACCCGCCGACGGTCCGTCTGCGACGGGGTTATGAGCCGTTGACCCGTTCGCGCTGTTCGCTGTCATTGTCGATCCGGTCGCTCATCGATCCTCCAACTCATCTCCGCAGGGGCTGATGGGAATGTCGAAGTACCCGGTACGTCGGGCGCTCAAACGATGCGACCAGAGCGCGCCGGAACCTGGCCGGGTGTGCAAGAGTTCGGCGATGGACATCTCCCTCAGCGGCAAGGTCGCGCTCGTCACCGGCGGATCGAAGGGCATCGGCAAGGCAATCGCGATGTCGATGGCGGCTTCCGGTGCGAGTGTCGTCATCGTTTCCCGGAAGCAGGATCAGCTCGAGGCGACTGCAGCCGAGATACGGGCTGCGACCGCTGGCAGTGAAGTGATGGCCTACGCCGCCAACGCCGGCAGCTCCGAGGCGGGACAGGCTTGCGTCGCCGCCGCGATCGAGCGGTTCGGCGGTCTCGATGTGATCGTCAACAACGCTGCGACCAATCCCTACTACGGCGAGTCCCTCGGCGTCGACGAGGCCCGCTTCGACAAGACGTTCCAGGTCAATCTGCGTGGGCCGCTGTTCTGGTGCCAGGCAGCGTGGCAACAGGCAATGCGCGACAAACCCGGCGTGATGATCAACATCGCCTCCGTCGGCGGCCTCCGCGCGGAGGCCGGACTCGGCATCTACAACCTGACCAAGGCGGCGCTGATCCACCTGACCCGACAGCTGGCCAGCGAACTCGGTCCGACTCGCGTCGTCGGAATCGCCCCTGGGTTGGTGCAGACCGACTTTGCCGCGTTTCTGGTGGACAATTTCGGCGATCGGCTGGCGGCGCAGCTACCCCTCGAGCGACTCGGTGTCCCGCAGGACATCGCCAATCTCGCGGTTTTCCTGGCATCGGACGCGGCGAGTTGGATCACCGGCGAGACGTATGTCATCGACGGTGGAGCGGGCGTACGCAGTGTCAGCTGATCTCAGGTCTGGACACCGCGCAACGTGAGGTAGTCCTCCCGCGCCTCGCGGTGGCCCTTGGCTCCTGACCCGATCAGGCCGCCTGTGCGGACCTTCTTGACCATCTCCTCCAAGTCGTGCAGCATCTGGCTGATGTCGTCTTCCGGTCCGGCTGCTGAGATCTTGTCCATCTCGACGCGGAGCTTGTCGATGTTCTTGCGCACCTGCTCGAACTCCTTGTCGAGTTCCTTGCGGGCGTCTTCCAGTTCCTGATTCATCGCCCCGACAGTACTCTCGTGGCGTGCCCCCTTTGCAGTGGATGCCGTCGATCGGCACGCGTGGTCTGATCTTCGATTGCGACGGGACGTTGGCCGACACGATGCCGGTTCATTTCGTCGCCTGGTCCCAGATGTTGGAACCCCACGGCATGGTGTTCCCCGAGGTCCAGTTCTTTTCCCTGGCCGGTATGTCGTCGGCCCGCATCATCGCCAGGCTGGCGGATGAACAGGGGCTGACCTTCGATGCAGCCCAGGTCGCGGCGATGGTGGCCGACAAGGAACAGCGATACGAGGCGATGATCGCTTCGGTCGCCCCGATCGACGTCGTCCTCGAGGTGGCCTCACGGTATCGGGGTGTCTTGCCGATGGCAGTCGCCAGCGGTGGGCAAGGTTGGGTCGTGCGCCGCACGCTCGGCGCCATCGGCGCTCTCGACTGGTTCGACGCGATCGTTGGATCGGAGGACACCGAGCGCCACAAGCCCGACCCGGACGTGTTCCTCGAGGCGGCGCGCAGGATCGGGGTCGAACCGGACGCATGCGTGGTCTTCGAAGACAGTGAGCTCGGTCTGCTGGCCGCCGAGCGTGCCGGAATGCGCGGCATCGACATCAGGACCTGGTTGTAGGGAACGTCCGGCGTCGATGACGCGAACGTTTCAGCTGCGGATGCAGGACGTGAGCGCGAACGTGGCCCGACCGTTCTCGATGACGACCCACGTGTCCAAGCTCGATTGGCCGGCGGTCTGCGGCTTGGATCCCTTGCCGGGACCGGGGTCGACGCAGTTCGTACCTGCGTATCGACGACGAAACCCAGGATCGAGAGGCACGGACCGGGTCCGCGTGTTGTTGTTGACCATCCAGAAGTTGGCGCCGCGTTTGAGGCAATCGGTGGTGGTCTGTGTCTCCTCGCACTGGGTGACGAACGGTTGTGCTGATTCGCCGTAGTAGACGCACTGCACATCCATCTTCAGCGACGACGAACCAATCGTGATGAAACCGTTCCAGATGCCGTCGGGAATCGTCGTGCCCAGACTGCCATCCGCTCCGCATCCCGTTCCACGAACCGGCTCCGTTCCCAATTGCGGCACCTCCAAATAGCTCGGGTACGCAAATGTGTAGCCAGAGGTGCAGGCCACGCACGCGACAGATCCGACGGTGGTTGTCGCTGATGGTCCGGGTGTCGTGGTGCCCGGCGGAGTGGTGTTCACCGACGTCGTGGCCGGCGGTGCCGGTGCCGTCGTCGTCGGCTGCGGCGTCACGGTCGTCACGTGGACACTTGCGGGTGGAATCGTCTCCGCGCCAACCGTGGTGGTGGTCGCTGCCGACGTCGGGATGACGACCGTCGTCGGGACGCTGGCCGGCGCAGTTGGCGGTGTGACCGTTGGCGGGACGGTGACCGACGGTGCGGGCACTGTTGTGGTTGGTGCGATCGAGGTGGTACTCACGGCGGTTGTCGACGTGGATGTGTCGGACAGTGACCGAGAGCCTGTCGAGCAACTGCCGACCGCGAGGCACGTCGCGGCCAACACCCCGATCCGGCACACACGGACTCGAGCGAACGGGCCCCCGAAAACGCGAAATGGCCGCCCGTTGCCGGGCGACCGTTCCGTGGTTGCTGAAGCTGCGATGCTCAGCCTCCGGGTGTCAGCGCGGCTGACACTGCGGACGTGCAGGCCGTGATCTTGGCGACATCGTTCGGGTTGGAAGTCATCAGCGCAAGGCTATCCGTTGCGTACTTCGTGGCGGACGCGATGACCGTCGAGTAGTCGGCGTTGGTCGGGTCGGCAATGACCTTCTTCAACTTGGCCGTCAGGTCGACGCCCTGCGCACAGAACGCGTCGACGGCGGCGCTCGTCGATCCGCCCGCAGCGGGAGCAGTGGTGGCGGTGCCGCCTGCGGCCGGAGCAGTCGTGGCCGTGCTGGCACCGGTGACGGTGCTGCTCGCTGGCGCCTTGGCGGTCGTGGCCGGGGTCTTCACCGCGCTGCTACTGCATGCGGCGACGCCGCCGAGCGAAACGATGCCGGCAATTGTCCATCCGAGAATCTTCTTCATGTTGGGTTCCTCCCTCGTCGAACCAGCGGGGGCCGGCTCGAAAGAGATCATGCGCCTGGTCACCCTGCTACGGCATGAGTAACGGCTACTCAACTTTGGACCGCCGATACTCATCGTCGCCACACCGATGACCGAACCCGTCTTTGTGATCAGGTGCTCGACGTGATCAGGTGCTCGACCGCCACACGGGAAGCCGCTTCTCGACGAACGAGTTCATGCCCTCCATCATCTCCTCCGTCGGCAGTCGGGAGAACATGGTCATGTCGTGCGCCGGAAGTGCTGCGTTGATGTCGCGCTTCAGCATCGCCCGTGCCCCCGGACCGGTCAGTCGGATCTGTTGCAGCGCCCATTCCACGCGTTCGTCGAGTTGGTCGTGGGCCACGACCTGGCCCACCAGTCCAACAGCCTCGGCCTGCGGGGCAGACAGTTCGGCGGCCGTGAAGATCATGAAGCGGGCCTTGGCCAGCCCGACGGTTGCGACGAGGCGAGCGGCCATCATCGGATCGGGCAGACCACGAAGCAGCTCGGGAACGCGGAACCGAGCCCGATCGGACGCGATGGTCACGTCGCAGTGCAGGCAGAGGTCGACTCCGCCGGCATGGCACACGCCGTTGACCTTGGCCACCCAGATCTTGCGGCAGCGTTCGATGTGGCGGAACGGGAACTGATCGGTGCCGTCCCACTCCTCGTCGAGCCCGGTGACACCGTCCGACGTCCGCCGGGCGAGGTCGCCGCCTGCCCCGAACCACTCGTCGGTTCCGGTGATGCACACGGCATCGAGCTCGGTCTGCCGATCAGCCCAGACCGCGGCCCGTTTGATCGCCCGGTACATGTCCTGGGTGAATGCATTGCGTCGCTCTGGACGATTGATGCGCAGGTGGAGCACGTGGTCGGCGATGTCGACGACGACGTTCGGGCTACCGAAATCCGGCGCCTCCAGCCGGGCCATCAGGCGAGGCCGTACAGCGCGGCTGCATTGTCGTGCAGAACCTTGCGGACCACCTCGTCGGGCAGGTCGGCCAGCAGCGTCTGGGCGTAGTCGCGCGGGCGCTGACCGGCCGAACGTGGACCGGGATGCTGACACGTCGGGTGTGGATAGTCGCTCTCGAACAGGATGTTGTCCGGGAACCGGGCAATGGCATCGAGGGCAGCCTGCTGTTCGAACCAGAAGCAGCCGTAGATCTGCCGGGTGAAGTACTCGCTCGGGAGCAGATCGTATTCGGGGTGCTCATCGCGCACGCCGCCGTTGCGCCATTGCCAATCGAAGGTTTCCATCGCTGACGGCAACCAGCCGACACCGGACTCGACCGAAACCAGCTTGAGGTCGGGAAAGCGGTGGCACACGCCACCGAAGATGAGATCGCCGATGCAGCGCATGTTGTCCATGAAGATCAGCGACGAGACCTTGGCGAAGTTCGTCATCCAGCCCATGCCGGCGTGATCTTCGAAGAGGGTGCCCATTGATCCACCCCCGACGTGGAAGCTGACCGAAACTCCGGCTTCCTGGGCAGCAGCCCAGATCGGATCCCAGTGCCGGTCGGCAAGGTGCGGCTGACCGTAGTCCTGCGGCTGATTGCAGAAGTTGACGGCGCGATGACCGCGCTCGATGCAACGGTGCAACTCGTCGATGGCCATTTCGCGATCCCAGAACGGCAGCGCGGTGACAGCGATCAGGCGGTCCGGATCAGCGCTGCACCAGTCGGTCAGGAAGTCGTTGTAGGCGCCGACGCACGCGGCGACGAGTTCACGATCGCCGAGGCGGAGGAAGTAGCCGTTACCGAATCCGCCGACGTTCGGATACAACACCTGTGCCTGCAGGCCCTGCTCATCCATGAACCGCAGCCGCGCGGTGGAGTCGTACATCGACGGGTGGATCTCGTCGTACGTGGCCGGCACCGATTGCGGCATGACCCCATTCCAACCGGCCATCGAGTAGTAGCCGGGCGCCCCGAGGCGCTCGCCGGCAACCATCCACACGTCTTTGCCGTCGATCCGCTCGATGTGGGGGACCTTGTCGTGCATGGACTTCGGCAGACGTGCCGTCCAGACGTCGGCGGGTTCGGTGAGGTGGGTGTCGACATCGATCACCGAGTGTCGTTCGAAGAGATCGGAGGGGGCGGGGGAGCTCATGTTGGAATCCTTTGGGAGATTTCGGATTGTGTTGTCGTCAGGCGAAGGCGGGTGTCGTGCCGATGATCCCGGCGGCATCGAGCGCTTCGATCTCCTCGGCCGTGCAGCCGAGTTCGGTCAGGACCTCGGTGTTGTGCTGGCCGAGCAGCGGCGCCGCGGTGTGGATCCATGTGTCGACGCTGTCGAATCGGAATGGGACCGTGGGAGTCTCGAGGTTTCCCGCAACCGGGTGCTGGACCAATTCGAAGAAGTGCCGAGCGATGAATTGAGGGTTCGTGTGCACGCGACGTGAGTCCCAGGCGGGTGCGGCCGCAACTCCCGCGGCGACGAGTTCGAGGACAGCTGTATCGAGGTCAGCGGCGGCGGCCCATCTGCCGATGTGCTCGTCGATCTCGTCGTGGTGGGCGCGCCTCCCGACGAAGGTGGAAAGGGCGGGATCCGATGCCCAGGCAGGGTTGCCGAGAACCCGTTGCAAGCCGGCCCACTGCAGGTCGTCGAGCACAGACAGCGCCAACCAGCGCTCGTCGCCGCTGCACGCATACACCCCCTGCGGAGCAGCTCTCGGGCTCCGATTGCCGTCACGCCCGATCAGATTGCCGTACGCGGTGTACTCGACGATCGGCTCAGCGGCAATCGCGATCGCCGCTTCGACCATCGGCGTCTCGACCAATGATCCGAGTCCCGTTCGTTTCCGCCGTTCGAGCGCGACCATCGCCGCGAACGCGGCATGCATTCCGCCGTTCGGATCGCATGGTCCGCGCTGGATGCGGGGTTGATCGTCGAGGTAGCCGGTCTGCCAGGCCAGTCCGGTCATCTGCTCCATCGTCTGGGCGAAGCCCGGTCGGTCGCGCCATGGACCATCGAGTCCGAACGCCGGCATACGCACCATGATCGCCCGTGGATTGGTGGCGTGGACGACGTCCCAGCCGAGGTCGAACGATTCGAGGACGCGTGGCGTGAAGTTCTCGAACACGATGTCGGCTTCGGCGATCATCCGCAGCACCACCGCTCGGCCGGCGGTCGAGTTGAGGTCCAGCGTGAGGTCGCGCTTGTTCGTGTTCGCGGCGAGGAAGAACGAGCTCATCTCCCACCATTGGGGTCGGCCGAAGAACGCCCCACCGGCCATCCGCATCCCGTCGGGACGTCGTGCCGACTCGATGTGGATCACGTCAGCGCCCAGCGCTGCGAACATTGCCGTTGCCGAGGGACCCGCCCACCAAGCCGTCAGATCGACGATACGCAGACCCGCGAACGGTCGGCCCGATGTGGTGTTCGTGTCCGCTGCGACGGCCTGCCGCGGGCGCGATTCGACAACGCCCGTGTGTTGGCCGAGACGTGGTGACGCATCGGGCGCCGGAGCAACTTCACCGTCGAAGGTCCAGGGGCGGCGCGGCATCCGGAACTCGCCGTCGGGGCTGGTGATGAACACGCCTCGCTGGACCACGTGTTCGAGGCCGAGCAGCGTCTCCGCATCGGCGACAGGGCTGACGGGAATGCGCATCAGCGCAGCCAATTCGACGATCTCGGCGGTGGTGTGTTGCGTGGTCCAGGCGCGCACGATCTCATTCCATTCGTCCCATCGCGCCGAACGCGCTCCGAGGCCCGACCATTCGCCGTCGACGAGCAGATCGCCACGCCCGATCAGGACGAGGAAGTCGTCGAACTGCTGGCGGCTGTTCGTGTTGAACCCGACGTATCCGTCGCTGGTCGGTTCGATCGACGGCGTCTCGTACGAACGCGCGGGGCGACCGGTGATGTCGGGGCGGCCGGCGACACCGTCGGACAGGTCGCTGAACAGGGTGCAGGTGTTGTTGGCGACCTCGGCCCAGGACACGTCGACCAATTCGCCACGTCCGGTCTGGCGGGCACTGAACAGCGCAGCCAACCCGCCAACCGCGGCGTAGACACCGGTGACCCATTCGGTGACCTGGCCCCCTGCCTGGATCGGCGCCCGATCGGCGCGACCGCGAATGGCCAATGCGCCGCTCTCGGCCTGGATGGTGAGCTCGCTCGCCGCACGGCCGGTATACGGGCCGGTCAGCCCGAACGGGCTGATCGAGATGACGACGAGTCCGGGATGCGATTCCGCCAGGCGACGCGCGTCCACCGGACTGGAGCCGTCGACGAGCACGACATCGGCGTCCGCCGCCGAACCAGCCGCATCCGGACCGCGATCGACGACGACCGAACGTTGGCCGTGACGCAGATACCGGAACAGTGCACCATCGGTTCCGTCGGTCGGGGCACCGTTGCAGGTCCACGACCGGAGCGCGGTTCCGTGCGCAGGTTCGACGAGAATCACATCGGCCCCGGCGTCGCTGAACATCTTCGCGCAGTACGCACCGGCGATACCGCTGGTGTAGTCCACCACCCGTACGGTTCCGAGTTCGTGTCCGCTGGTCGATCGCGCTTCTCCCACCGCGGGGAACATAATCGGCCGACACGCGGAACCGAGATCCGTGCTCCCACGGGTTGGCGAGGCCGACCACCGACTCCGCTGGATTGTCGGTACGGTTGTACCACGTGAGTTCTCGACCCTTCCGACCGCTTCGCCGACGTTCGGTGTTGTTGGTCTGGGGTTCCGGGTTGTTCTCCGATGTCGGCACGTGGGTCCAGTTGATCGTCGTCGGCAGTTTGGTCGCCAAGAACACCGGCAGCGCGGTCTACACCGGTCTGACTGCGCTGGCGTTGTTCACCCCCCAAGGAGTTTGTGCGCCGATCGGGGGAGTGCTCGCCGACCGTTACGACCGACGCAAGGTCTTCGCGTGGGCTCTGACCCTGCAGGGCGCAGCGACGGCA
>JAYTRT010000803.1:0-8395 GCA_043746045.1 Actinomycetota bacterium
ACGGCTTCATCGGCGGCGGCAACGACCACCGCCCCCACGACCGGATCGAGCACGGCCCCCACCACCGGATCCAGCACCGGATCCAGCACCGGATCCAGCACAGCACCGACCACGGGCTCGAGCAGCGGATCCAGCACAGCACCGACCACCGGCTCGAGCACGACCGGAACCGGCGGCGGCAAGGCAACAGCCGGCGAGCTCAAGGACATCTGCCCCGCTGAGATCAAGATCCAGACCGACTGGGTACCCGAAGCCGAACACGGTTTCCTCTATCAGATGATCGGCAAGGGGTACACCGTCAACAACAACGATGCCAGTGTGACCGGGCCGTTGATGGCGCCGGGCGGCGTCGACACCGGTGTCAAGCTGACGATCCTGTCCGGTGGGAGCGCCAAAGGCTTCTCCAGCGATACCACGCTGATGTACGCCGACCCGACCATCCTGCTCGGCTTCGTCTACACGGACGAGGCGATCCAGAACTCGGCCAAGTTCCCAACGGTGGCCATCGAGTCCGGCTACAACAAGAACCCCCAGATGATCATGTGGGATCCCGCCACGTACCCCAACGTCACGGGCATCGCCGATCTCGGCAAGGCCAAGGTCAAGGTCCGTTACTTCGGCGGCGCGGCCTACATGGACTTCCTGACGTCCACCGGCGTGTTGTCGAAGGATCAGGTCGACGGTTCGTACAAGGGTGACCCGAGTCTGTTCGTCGCCGACGAGGGCAAGTCTGCCCAGCAGGGATTCGGTTCCGCTGAGCCGTACCAGTACGAGAAGATCGTCAAGAACTGGTTGAAGCCGGTCAAGTTCCAGTACATCAACGATGTCGGTTGGAAGAACTACGCCGAGTCCATCGCGACGCTGCCGGCGAACATCACCAAGTACAGCGCCTGCTTCAAGAAGCTGGTTCCGATCATCCAGCAGTCGACGATCGACTACACCAAGAGTCCAGCGACCGCCAACGCAGTCATCCTCGCTGCCGTGGCGGGCTTCGGGAACAACTTCGGTTGGACCTACGACCAGGGCGCCGCTGACTACGCAGCAACCACGATTGCCAAGGACAAGCTCGTCGACAACGGCCCCGACGGGGTCCTCGGCAAGTTCGACATCGCTCGGGTCACCGACCTGATCGCCAAGGCAATCCCGGTGTACACGGCTCAGGACAGCCCACCGAAGGCTGGTCTGAAGGCCTCGGACATCGTCACCAACGAGTTCCTCGACCCGTCGATCGGGCTCTGAACACGAAGATGCGCTGATCCGCACAATCGAGCGAGGGCGTCGGCTCCGGCCGGCGCCCTCTCCGCGTCCGCCGTTCGGCCACGATCGGAGGCCAAGATAGGGGGATGGCGAACCCGCACCGCATCGGCAAGTACCTCGCCGAGAAGACGCTCGGCGCCGGGAGCTTCGCGACCGTCTGGCTGGCCTTCGACGAACTGCTCGAGACACAGGTCGCGATCAAGGTCTTGGCCGACAACTGGGCCCGCAATGTCGACATCCGTCGCCGCTTCATCGAGGAGGCCAGACTCCTGCGACGGATCGACCACGACCGCGTCGTGCGCGTCTTCGATGTCGACGAACTGCCCGACGGCAGGCCCTACTTCGTGATGGCCGTGGCCGACCGTGGCACCCTGCACGAGAAGCTCGAGGAGCGCGGCAAGGGGATCCCGATGGAAACCGAAGTCGCCCTTCGTCTGGGGTTGGAGGTCTGCGAATCGCTGTCGATCATCCACGATTTCGGTGTCGTTCATCGTGACATCAAGCCCAGCAACATCCTTTTCCGCTCGATCCGCAACCACGAGCGGATCTCGGCCCAGCGCGCCGGTCGGGTCCTCGGGGACGACGCCGTGATGATCGGCGACTTCGGATTGGCCAAGGATCTGGCGGTAGCCAGCGGGTTCACGCTCGCCGCCGGAACGCCCGCGTACATGGCTCCCGAACAGGCCCACGCGACATCGGTGATCGACCGGCGGGTCGATGTCTTCGCGACGACCGCCGTCATCTACGAGATGTTGGCCGGCCATCCCGCCTTCGCGTCCGAGACGCTGTCCGGAGTTCGTCGCAGTCGGGCCGAGTCGTTGGCCCAACCGCTGATCGACGTGCGTCCCGACCTCCCCCGCCGACTCAGTGATGTGCTCGCCAAGGGCATGGCCCGATTGCCAGACGATCGCTTCGATTCGAGCTTCGCGTTGGCCGACGCCCTGCTCGAATTCCTTCCCGGACATCCTTCGGCAATCGCCCGGTCAGCGGAGTCGCTGGTCGTGGTCGATGTATCGGGCACGATCATCGAGACCCGACCCGCTTCGACGATGGCTCCACCGACCAGCCGCGCACCGGTGCAACTGGAACTGACCGGAGCAGCCGGGCGGGTCAACGATCTGGTCACTGGTTCGCGGTTGCTGATCAACGACGAACCCGTGGCGATGGCGGTGACGGAACGCCTCGTCCGACCCTTCACCACGGCGGTCGTCGGTCCGCTCACACCGGAGACGCTCCTCCTGACCGCCGGCCTGCGCCTGCGCCCGGACATGGTTGCCGAACACGTTGCGTGGACATCGGACCCTGCCATTGGATCCAGCGACTTGATCGTGATGGTTCTCGGGTCCGACGATCCCGACCCGGTCGGATCCGTGACCGAACTGGCCGCCGCGCTGCGGGCCGCCGACATCGGCCCCTACGCGATCGAAGGCCTTGTCGCTGTCGCGCCGGGCCACGACCCACGACGGGTCCTCGAGCAGATGCGGGGCAGCGTCATCGGATCGACACTGTTCGCCGACCTCTCGGTCGCCGAACCAGACCGCGTCAGCCGGCTGCAACAGCTGGCTGCGAACCTGGCCGATGTCCGCGGCGTCGCCTTCCGGGCGACATCAGGACTTCGAGTCCTGCAATTGGCGATGAGGTCCGCTCCGAGCAGTGCCAATCGAACCGATCTGCTCGACAGGATCGAGTCATTGCAGCAGGAACTCCCGGTGCTGCTCGAATTGGGGCTGCTGCGCGAGATCGTGTCCGGGCGGGCCGCTCTGCCGAGCTGGCTGCGCAACGAACTGGCTCGCCTGTTGATGTACTCCAGCCCGACACAGCGACTGGGACTGTCGCCCGACGCGGACACCCGCCAACTGCGCGCGGCAGTCGAATCGACCAGCACCGGATGGCGGACAATGGAGAACACCGGCCGCATTCCGTTCAGCGCGCGCAAGGCAATGCTGGTTGCCCAGCAGGCGCTGGATCGTCTGCACGCCGAACTCGCCTACTATGGCTGACAATCGACCGTGGCACACGATATCCACTCACTATCGGCCGATGGCGCACCGTGGTTTCACACCACTCGACGCGAGAAAATATGCCACAGTGGTGAACTGAAATCTCAGGGGACAGGGACGAGGGAGGAAGTCGAGTGGCGAACGACATGATCAGCACGCCGTCGAGCGTGCTCGGCGATGCGATGGAGGCGCCCCCGGCAGCACCGGCACCCGGAGATCTCAACGATCAACTGATCGCCACCGATGTCTGGACCGACGAGATGGTGCAGCGCGCAGGCATCCCGATCGTTGACGTCGACTTCGTCACCTGCGGGGGTGGTATGGGTTCGTTCATTCTCAGCGATTACCTCCGCATCGCCGGTCTCGACACGAGCAAGATCCGCATCCTCAGCAACCTCGATCATCCCTGGCAGACCTACGAGTACTTGACCCGGGTCAGCCAGGTGCCTCGTCCCGAACGCTTGCGCAGCGACAGCCAGGGCATGCCGGACAACATCTGGGGGTTTCCCAGCTACGCGCTGCGCGAGGCCCGCAAGGAAAAGAAACTGTTCCCGATCTGGAACGTGCTCACCGAGCCGATCCTCGCCGACTACTGGACGCCCCGCGCCGGAACGGTGTTCGCCGGTCTGGAGAAAGAAACCGCACGCATCCGATACAACGAGATGCTCGTCAACGGCCAGGTGCGGATGGTTCGTCGACGTGCATCGGGTGGCTATTTCACGATTCTCACCCCGCCGCCCGGCACGACGCCCACCCGGCGAATCGCCTATCGCAGCCAATACGTGCACCTTGCGATCGGCTACCCCGGCCTGAAGTTCCTCGACGATCTGCAGGAATACCGGCGCACGTACAAGGACCTGGCCCGAACCGTCAACGCCTACGAACCGCACGAGCACATCTACGAGGGACTCCTGGCAAAGCCGGGGACGGTGTTGGTGCGCGGCGGCGGCATCGTTGCGTCGCGTGTCCTGCAGCGACTGATGGACGACCGCGAGCAGAAGGGCGCCCAGACAGAGATCCTGCACCTGTTCCGGACGTACTATTCCGGACGGCACAACAAGTGGGGCTTTGCCAAGCGGCGCGGCGCCTACGGATTCGCGTTCCAGGGTTTCAATGCCCCGAAGAGCGCGTGGGGCGGCCAGCACATCCAACAGATGTTGAAGCTCGAGGGCGAGGACCGCAAGAAGCTGTACGAACTGACCGGCGGGGCTCACACGCCGTATCGGAAGTACTGGCTCGATCAGATGAAACGCGGGCGTGAACAGGGTTGGTACAAGACGTATCAGGGCGAGGTGACCGATGTGCGCCCGGGCGAGAACGGCGTGCTGACCACGATCACCCAGAAGAACGGAACGACGGCGACGCTGGAGGCCCAGATCATTCTCGACTGCACCGGTCTCGAGGCAGACATCCGTGAACACCGGATCTGCGCCGATCTGCTCGACCACACCGGCGCCGGACGGAACCCGATCGGACGGCTCGACGTCTCCCCCGCGTTCGAAGTGCGCGGAACACAGAGTGGCCCAGGGCGGATGTACGCGTCGGGCTCGGCAACGTACGGCGGTTACTTCCAGGGCGTGGACACCTTTCTCGGGCTCCAACTGACGGCCCAGCGGATCACCGACGATCTCGCCGCCCACGGATTCGTCCAGCGCATCGGGATCAGCACATCGGTTCGGAATTGGTGGAAATGGTTCCGCCACAAACAGATCTAGGACAACATCGATGATTCCCACTCTCTCCGGGAGGATTCAGACCCGGATCTTCCTGATCGTGTTCATCGGCATCCCGTGGACACTGATCGTCACCCCGATACTGCCCAACGATCGCCGAGCAACGGGTGGTGGGCTGCTCGACACCTACAAATCGACGTTCACCGCGCTCGGGATCGTGCTCGTGATCGGGGTGTGCTTCTGGGAACTGATCTATCACTTCCTCCAACAGTTCCGATGGGAGAAGGACTGGCCCGTGATGTTCACCTTCTTCGAGGTGATCAACGAGGCCACGCTGGCCTTCATCGTGTTCAAAGCACTCGACATCGACCAGAAGTTCAACGCGACGGCGACGACCGGAACGTTCTGGTGGCACATCGTCACCACGTGGATGGTGATGTGGTTGTTCGTGCTCGGACCGATCAAGGTGCTGTTCATCCGCTGGCGTTTCAGCGGCGGCCGGATCTTCTTCTGACGATGTCCGATCACTCGATTGCACCAGCCGACGGCTCCGGCGTTCCGTCCGAGGTCGGCGACTACGAAATCCTCCGCCCGTTCAGCGAAGGCGGCCACGGCCGGTTCTTCTTGGCCAAGCCTCCGGCCCGACTCGGTCTGTCCGATGCAGTCGTCATCAAGGTGGTCTCGGGATCGTCAGAGGCAGGCTTCCGCCGTTTCACACGCGAGCTGAAGCTGTTCGCGAGAGTCGCCAGTCCACATCTCGTGACGCTGTACGACGCCGGCCAGTCCGAGGACTATTTCTTCTACTCGATGGAGTGGTGCCAGGGCGGGACGTTGGCCGAGCCCGTCGCCGGACCCACTGCCGAACTCAGCCGCTCGACCAGACTGCGGGCCGTCAGCGACGCAGCGCGCGCTGCGCACGACCTGCACGAGGCCGGTATCGCCCACCGCGATCTGCGTCCGGGAAACATCCTGCTCCGCGCCGACGGTTCGGCGTGCGTCGGTGACCTCGGCTTGGCTCAGTCGGGATCGGGCTCCGTCACGTCGATGGCCCCGATTGCATCGATCGGGTTCGTCGATCCGAAGTTGATCACCGGCGAGTCCGCGAGTCGGGCCAGCGACATCTACTCGCTCGGCGCAGTGCTGCATTGGGCGCTGACCGGCAAGCACATCCATCCCGGCGTCGAGGGTGTCGATCCGATGATGGCTGTCCGCTCGGTGCTCCGGCAACCACCGCACATCGAGCGTGGGCTGCTCAGCGCCGCCGAGGTCGAACTGATCCTGGCCTGCACGTCGGCGAACGCCGCACAGCGACCATCGACCGCGCTCGATGTCGCCAACCTCATCGATGACATCGAAAGAAAAGCTGTCGACGACGGGTCGACCACACCTGAGATCTCACATGGAAGAGAGTGACATGCAGGACTTCACGCTGATCCCCCAGTTGGGCGAGGGCCGCGGCCGCCTCGTTCGCGTCGGCACGACGGTGCTCTACTCCGCCGGCGACACGGCTGCGGCGACGGCGCTGATCGGGTGGTGCCGGCTGGTCGGCGACCGTCCGGCGGCCGAGGTGATGACCGAGTTGTCACGACTGTCCGCTGGCGCGTCGTCGCTCGGCGCATTCTGCGCAGTCGTCGTCGGCGAACGTGGTCTCGACATCTTGGTCCAGGGTGGCGTGCCGCTCAGCGCGATCGGGGCGACGACGAGTCAGACGTTGAGCAATGGCCAGACCCACCTGCACGACGTGACGTCACTCGATCTGTTGATCGGCGACGCGAAGATCGACACGCTGCTCTCACTCGACGAAGGCGTGATCGCCGCCGACGGCTTCAGCCTCCGGGCCAAGGCAGTCACCGAACTGCCGTGGAATTCGCCGTCTGCTCCGACCGGCGCCGCTCAGGAACCGGTGAAAGCCGTAGCTCAGCCTCCCGGAGATGCGCTCTCGCCTGCGCCAGCTCGGCTCGACCCGGTGAAATCGTCGAACCTTCCAGCCTCGATGGTCTCGCTACACGAGATGACCGACGACGACTTGCCCGCAGCCGCTCCCCTCCCGATCGCGACGCCGGCACCGGTCGTGACGCCGGCACCGGTCGCGGCAGCGGCAGTCCCCCTCCACGCCGATGCCTTCGCTCCGACGACGGCGACCCCCATTGCGGCCGCAGCACCGCCGCTCGGTGCCGGGTCCGGAGCGACCGCACGTCTCGGCCCACAACCGGTGCGAGTCAAGGGACTCGTGTGTGCGCGCGGCCATTTCAACGATCCGCGCACTCGATTCTGCGCGACCTGTGGCATCGCGATGCATCAGACCAGCTTCATCCTCACCGAGGACATCCGACCACCGCTCGGCGTGCTGGTGATGAGTGACGGGGCGTATCACACGCTGGTCACCAGTTTGGTGTTCGGACGCGATCCGGACGACGACCCCGAAGTTCGCGAGGGCCGCGCCCAGGGCGTCACGCTGATCGACCCAGGCAACACAATTTCGCGCATCCACGCCGAGATCCGCGCCGTCGATTGGGATGTGAACATCGTCGACCACGGTTCGACGAACGGCACGTTCGTCTGGTCGGCCGAGCGTCAGCAATGGGATCGGTTGACACCGAATCAGGCCGTACCACTCGCACCGGGTTCACATGTGGCGTTCGGACGCCTGACCGCCACGTACGAGTCGTCCAACCGCCAGAAGGGCTGAGCGTCTCACAGCGCACCAGCCGCTTTGTCGAAAGCGACCTTGGTGAGATCGTAGTAGTTGGCGACCTCGGACGATTTCGGTTGCCGGTTGGCGACGTAGAAATTGGTCGACATCGTCAGGCTCCCGATCCTGGCTTCGACGACATATCCGGTCAATGTCACACCCGTCGAGCCATCGGTGGGAACGGCGACATACTTCACGGCGACGACTTCGCGGCCGACGGCGGTGGCTTCGCTCGTCACATCGGTGATTGTGTACGTGACCGGAAGTGTTCCGAGGTGGCCCTGCGACTTGTTGCAGTTCTCGGTGATCGCCTTGTCCTGGTCGTAGAACTTGGTCGCCTCGGTTTCGTCGGCGAAGCTCGAAATGTTCTCGTAGAACCCGGAGCCGGACGACCCGGTTCCGTTCATCGTGTACAACGCGTCGCTCTGACGAAGTGGCTCCGCCAGTGCGAATTGCGGACAGAACGGATCGCTCGAACCAGTGAGATCCTCGGCATTCCACGCCGCGCCGAACGTGTCACGAACCTCGCGAACTGTCACAATCGCTTGGGAGATTGCTCGACGCGTCGGCTGCGCCGCGGCGGACGTGCTGTCACTACCCCTGGCGACGAGGATGATGCCGACCACGACGGCGACGATCACCAAGGCGGCCACGCCGATCAGAATCGGTTTCCGACGGTTCGCTCGGACGCCGTCCGACGATGCCAGGCCCGATCCTGTCGTGGCCGCGGACGCAGAGGTCAGCGTTGGCGAGACCGCGGGCCGCGGACTGTT
>JAYTRT010000804.1:0-2671 GCA_043746045.1 Actinomycetota bacterium
GTTCCGTGAGCGTTGATCTGGACGATGTCCGCCGGAGACAGTTCGGCGTCGTCGAGGGCGAGTTGCATGCAATGGATCGCGCCCACTCCGCCGGGCGACGGTGCTGTGATGTGATGCGCATCGGCGGTGCTGGCCGCGCCCAGTATTTCGCCATAGATCGTGGCCCCTCGCGCCACAGCGACGTCCCAGGCCTCGAGAATGAACGTGGCGGCCCCCTCGCCCATCACGAATCCGTCGCGGTCGACGTCGAACGGGCGGCTGGAGCCAACCGTGGACAACGCCGTCATGTTGTTGAACCCGGCCATCGCCGACGGTGTGCCGGCCGACTCTGCGCCGCCGGTGACCATCGCATCGCAGCGATCCCAAGCGATCAGACGCGCTGCATTGCCGATGGCGTGTGTTGCTGCGGCGCATGCGGTGCAGATCGTCTCGTTCGGCCCCTGCAGGCCAAAGCGCATCGAGATCGCCGCGCCAGAGGCGTTGCCCATCATCATCGGCACCAGGAACGGTGAAACGCGCCGCTCACCTTTCGTCAGTCGGACTTCGACCTGGTCCTCGAGGGTCTGCAGACCCCCGATACCCGTGCCGTAGATGATGCCGAATCGGCGAGGGTCGACGTCGGGCCGACCGGCATGCTCGAACGCCTCGATTGCCGACGCGACGGCGAATTGTTCGACCTTGTCGGCACGACGCGACTCCTTTGGGCTCGCGTAGTACGGCGAAGGGTCCCAATCGGGGAACGCGAAAGACTTGGTGCCCGTGATGCCAGGGCCGAGGAGGCCCTGCCAATAGGCCTCCTTGCCCATACCGCAGGGCGCGACCACACCGAAGCCGGTGATGGCGACGCGCCGCCCACGGCCCTGCATCAGAGCTTGCCGACGACCAGGTCGTATGCCTGACCGACTGTGTCGATGCCTTCCAGTTCCTCTTCCGGAACCTCGACGCCGAACTCCTCTTCGAGTGCCATCACCAATTCGACCAGGTCGAGGCTGTCTGCGTCGAGATCGTCGGCGAACTTGGCTTCTGGAACGACTTGCTCGGGCGACACCGACAACACGTCGACGGCGCACTTCTTGAAACGTTCGAACTTTTCCTGATCCACGGGATTCTCCATTGCTGGTTGGTGAGAGCTGTGCTGGTTGGTGAGAGCTGTGCAAGTGACCGCTGAGATTGTTGCCGCGACTAGTGGCCCATGCCCAGTCCGCCGTCCACCGGGACGACGGCACCGGTGATGTACGCCGCATCGTCGGAGGCCAGGAACGCGACGACGCCGGCGATGTCGTCCGGCGTTGCCATCCGACCGAGCGGGACCGCTGCGGTCAATTCGGCCAGGCGCTTCTCGCCCAGCGACGCCGTCATGTTGGTCGCAACCGGGCCGGGAGCCACGACATTGACCGTGATGCTGCGCGAGCCGAGTTCACGAGCCAGCGAGCGAGCCAAGCCGACAAGTCCAGCTTTGCTGGCTGCGTAGTTGGCCTGCCCGGCCGAGCCGAGGAGACCGACCACCGACGACATGAAGATCATTCGCCCGGAGCGGGCCCGGACCATACCCTGCGCCGCGCGTTTGGCGACTCGGTACGCAGCGGTCAGGTTGGCATCGACCACATCGGCGAAGGAGTCTTCGCTCATTCGCAGCAGCAGGCCGTCCTTGGTCATCCCGGCATTCGAGACGAGCACTTGAACGGGCCCGAACCGTTCCTCGGCGAACGTGAATGCGGCGTCCACGTCGGCCACCGACGTGACGTCGCATTTGACCGAGGCGAAGCCGTCAGGCGGTGGGGACGTGTTGTAGGTGATGACCACGTCGTCGCCGAGCGCGGCGAACCGCTGCGCGCAAGCGAGGCCGATCCCTCGGGATCCGCCGGTGACCAGGACCGTGCGGCTCACTGTTCGTCGCCACCCCACCGGAGCAGGGCGCTGGCGGCTGTCATTCCGGCACCGAAGCCCACGAGCAGGACGAGGTCGCCCTTCTTGATCCGGCCGGCGTCCAACGCATCGTTCATCGCGAGAGGGATCGATGCCGACGATGTGTTGCCGGTGTAGTGCAGAACGGTCGCAGCCTTCTCCATCGGAATCCCGAGCTTGGCGCACGCCGATTCGATGATCCGGATGTTGGCCTGGTGCGGGACGACGACAGCGATTTGATCGGCGGTGACGCCTGCGTGATTCAACGACTTGGTGGCCGAATCGACCATGATCCGAACGGCACGCCGGAAGACTTCCTTGCCCTCCATCTGGACGAAGCCGCCCGTCTCGGCAAAGAGAAATCGTTCAGCGCTGCCGTCGGCATCGAGATCCCAGCCGAGCAGTTGGCCGGCGCCGTGATCCACTGCTTCGAGCACCACCGCACCTGAGCCGTCGGCGAACAGGACGGCCGTGTTGCGGTCCGTCCAGTCGGTGATCTTGGAAAGGCAGTCGGTACCGATGCAGAGGATTTTCTTCGACCCCATCGCGATCAGACCATGCGAGATGACCAGGCCGTACATGAAACCGGAGCACGCGGCATTGACGTCGAACGCGCCACAGCGCAGCCCCAATTCGTTCTGGACAGCCGCCGACGAGGCCGGCACGGCGCGATCCGGAGTCGTGGTCGCCAACACCAGAGCGTCGATCTCGGACGGGTCGATTCCGGACATCTCCAGAGCGCGACGACCCGATTCGATCGACAAGC
>JAYTRT010000805.1:0-2671 GCA_043746045.1 Actinomycetota bacterium
CAGCGCGGCTCGCTCGAGGAGAAGCGCTTGCCGTTGTCCCCCCGGCCGGTACGCATCCCACAGCATGCGATGGTGTGGACTGTCGTCGTCGTCGGTGCCGCGTTCCTGCTGCAGAACAGCGGGTCGCGAACGGTCTTCGCGTTCGCGATGTCAACGTCGTTGATCGCGGCGATCCTGATGCTGTCGATGGTCGTCGTGACCGGCTACGTCGGTCAGATCTCGTTGGCACAGATGTCGCTCGCTGGTATCGCGGCGTTCTTCATGGCGCGGATGATGGCCAGTGGGTCGACCACCATCAGCAACCCGTTCCCGGTCAGCGGGCCTGGGTTGCCGTGGCCGATCGCGGCCGTGCTCGGTGTGATCGCAGCAGTCGTCGTCGGCGTCCTCATCGGACTCCCCGCCGTACGAATTCGCGGTGTCCAGCTCGCCGTCGTCACTGTCGCCGCGGCGATCTCGCTGCAGACGCTGTACTTCGAGAACAAGTCCGCCACTGATCTCAGTGCAGGCTCCCCGGCCAACGTTCACCCGGCGACGTTCTTCGGCATCAAGCTCGCCTCGCTGGGCAGCAAGGGCCTCACCGATCGGCCATCGTTCGCGATCTTCGTTCTGGTGGTGTTGTTGCTGTGTGCCTTCGCGGTCGCGAACCTGCGGCGCAACGGAACAGGGCGGCGGTTCCTCGCGGTGCGCGCCAACGAACGCGCTGCTGCTGCGGCCGGCATCAACGTTGCGAGGACCAAGTTGTTGGCGTTCGGCATCGGTGCCGGCATCGCCGGCGTCGGCGGTGTGATGCTCGCGTTCAAGCAGAACGATGTGTCGTCGGCGAATTTCGTCTACCAGTCGAGCCTTGCGTTCTTGGCCTTCGCCTACCTCGGTGGAATCACGTCGATCAACGGCGCGATCATCGGTGGCCTGCTCGCGCCGGCAGGCATCATCACCGCGACGAGCAACTACTTCCTGAAGGACACCCACATCGATCGGTACGTGACGATCATCGGTGGTGCCGCCCTGGTGTTCACGGCGATCGGCAACCCGAACGGCATCGCGCCCTCGTTCCAGGTGATGTTCCGTCACCTCGGCAACTGGTTGCGCCGGGCGCGAGCTACGGAGTGGTCGACCGCAGGCAAGCGGTTCGGACCGACCTTCGTCATCGGAGTCGTTGTCGGATACCTCGTCTGGCCACTTCGCACCGAGTCCTACAGCAAGATCTGGATGCCGTTGCTCGGGGGTTTCCTCGGGCTGCTGGTCCGCTCGATCATCCTCCAGATCCGCGTGTCGATGATCGGCAAGCGGGACAAGCGACGGCAACGAATGCGTCCTGTCGCTGCTCGCCGTGAGGCTCGCCCGATCGACGTCATGGCCGCAGCTGGTTCGGCGAGCTCGCCCGTGATCGGGCCCGTCTGATGTCGCTCCTGGAGATCCGTGGCCTCACTGTCCGCTACGGCGGTCTGTCCGCCAACGACGACATCGACCTCACCGTCGAGGAAGGGATGGTTGTCGGACTGATCGGCCCCAACGGTGCCGGCAAGACCACGTTCATCGACGCGATCACCGGGTTCACGGCGGTGTCTTCCGGTGCGGTGACGTTCGACGGCACGGATCTGATCGGGCTGCCACCCGACCGACGGGCCCACCTCGGTCTGTCGCGCACGTTCCAGTCGCTGGAGTTGTTCGAAGATCTCACCGTGCGCGACAACCTTCTCGTGGCCGCGGAGAAGCCGCCGTGGTACGCATTCGCGCTCGATCTGATCCGCGTCTCGAAGCATCGTTCCGGGTCTGAGGATCAGGTCGAGGGTGCTCTCGTCGCACTCGGCCTGGGCGACATCGCAGACCGTCTGCCGAGTGACCTGTCCCACGGTCAACGCAAGCTCGTCGGCGTGGCCCGCGCCCTTGCTGCAAAGCCGAAACTGCTGCTCCTCGACGAGCCCGCCGCGGGCCTCGACACGACCGAGAGCCAGCTCCTCGGGACACATCTGCGCGCGTTTGTCTCGGCGGGCACCACTATCTTCCTGATCGACCACGACATGGGCCTGGTGCTGAACGTGTGCGACTACATCTATGTCCTCGATTTCGGGCGGATCATCGCCAGTGGCACATCATCCGACGTGCGGCGCAGCCCGGAGGTGATCGCTGCGTACCTCGGCCAGTCCGCGGGCGAGGCGCAGGCCCGGGAAGGCGCCGATCTGGCCGCCGGTCGCGGTGCTGCGGAATCGACCGGAGCGCCGTCATGAAGAGCGATCAGCGACCAGCCCCCACCGCGGTCGATGCCGCGTCGGGTACCGCCCTCGTCGAGATGATCGGCGTCCACGCCGGCTACGACAGCATTGCTGTCGTGCGCAACCTCGACCTCGTCGTGAACCCCGGTGAGGTGGTCGCGTTGCTCGGACCGAACGGCGCCGGCAAGACCACATCGCTGCTGACGATCTCGGGACTGCTCCACCCGATCCAGGGCTCTGTGTCCGTGATGGGTCACAACACCGACGGCATGCCGGCGCACCGTATTGCCCAGCTCGGTCTGGCCCACGTCGCCGAGGACCGGTCGCTGTTCTTCGACCTCACCGTCCAGGAGAACATCCGCCTGGGCATCACCGGCAGCCGCGCCGATCGGTCCGGCGCCTACGACCGCGCGATGGAGCTGTTCCCGGCGCTCAAGCCACTCGGCCGCCGCGCTGCC
>JAYTRT010000806.1:0-2670 GCA_043746045.1 Actinomycetota bacterium
GCCCCCGCGACACCGACACCGACACCGACATCGACATCGACATCGACTGCCCCCGCGACGTCGAACATCGCCGCGGCGGGCATCGGGGTGTACGCCGACGCCACCCACGTCGATCCGGTCGACGCTCTGCCGAGCGGTGTGTCCCCATCGCCGATCAGGCTGTTGGCGACGCAGGCAACAGCAATGCTCGTCGAGGCTGGCGATGGGCAAGGGATGGTCGGGTCCGATCTCGACACGCTTGTCGGACCCGATCCGAGTATGCCGTCTCCGTCGTACCTGGTGGCGGGATGGATCACTGGCGCACACAGTCCCCGCTCCGAATATGCGCTGAAGCTGATGGGCGAGCGCAACTGGACCAACGCTCCGACGATCGTGTTTCCGACCCTGGTGCTCACCCTGTACGTGTCCGATGCAGCTCGCTTTGCTGACTCGATGGCCGGCCCCGACGGTTCAGCAGCGACCGTTCCCCCGTCGCACTCGCTGATGGGCTCGACGCGTCCGTCTGTCACGGGTCTGTGTTCACAGGTCCAAGGATTCATCGACGGCACGATCTCGGCAGTGTTCGACTCGATCGGCCATCTCGCAAACCCGTCCCCACCGACCGCTTCCAACGGTGACTCGGGGTCGTTCCTGAACGGCCTCAAGGTCGCCTTGAGCTATGTCGAGGCCGGAGCGACGATCGCCGTCAACGGTGCCATCGACGCAGCCCACTTCCTCGTGGTGAACTTGGTCGGGCTGCTCACTCAGCCGGTACTCGGCTACATCGCCAAGATCGCCGGCGTCGTCGCGGTGGTGGCAATGGTGGTTTCGTTGCTCCGGCCGTGGACGATTCGCATCGACCCGTCGCCACCGCAGACCCGAAAGGCCGTCGGCGACGAACCCGGTCTGCCCGGATCCGTGACGGCGATGGTCGACCTCGGGGGCTTCGACACGTGGCCGACGGAGGTCGAGAGCTGCGCGAACGCAGCCAACGTCACGTTGCCGCCGCTGAAGCCGATCGGCGCGAAGATCACGTGGACATTGACGCAACCCGAACCGCTCGTCGTCGAGTCTCCAGGAACGAGCCAGGTCCTCGACGACAACGCCACTGCGCGACTGGCCTACACCACGACCCAGGAGTCGGTGGAAACTGCGCGAGGTAGCGCGGTCGGGAGCGCCGTCACGATCAGGGCTTCGATTCGCCGCAACGGCGTCACGGATGCGCAGAAGGCGATCTCCGATCTCCTGTTCGATCAGATCCCGACACTGATCAAACCGATCCTCGTCGCCATTCTGCGCCCCTCGGTCGAGAAGGTGTTGAACGACGCTGCCAGTCTTCTCGACAGCGACGGAAACGCTCAGGTCGCGGTGAGCTATCACCAACCCGACCCGACCACCACGACGAGTCCGCCCAGCACGGTCGCTCCTGTCGCTGCCCGCCTCTCGCCATGTGCGGTCACGACCGAGCAGGATGTCACCAGCGCACTCGGTTACGACCCTGGCGTCGGACTGGAAACCCTCGAGCCCTGGGGTGGTCAGTGCAACTACGACCAGGGCGTCGTCATCGTCAACGTTGTCGCGGACAGTGACCGTGCCTTGGGTGGCAAGGCGGGATACGACAAGTACTACGCCGCAGCGCTACAGGGCAAGGCGAACGACACCACCGGAAAGTCGATTCTCGAATCGCTCAGTATCGGCGAGGCCGGGTTCGTCAACGGTGGGGGTCCTGTGGCCGGGGCCGTTTTCTACATCGGCAAGACACTGTTCCTCTGCACGATCTTCCTTCCCGACGTCGCGGCCCCCACGCCGATCGTTCAGATCACCGCCGTGGCGAGGGCTGCCGCTGGACGAATTACCGGCTGAGAACGTTGCTCGGTGAGTTCGACACGTCGGGTTTCTGTCAGCCGCGGTGGGCGAGGTAGTCGTCGCACAGTTCGACGAGCCGGGCGCGTCCGAAGCTCGGTTCGTGGCCACCGTGAACTTCGGTCACGGGCAGTTCACGCAGACGTCTCATGGTCGCGCAGTAGTCACCGAGATCCGACCCGTCGAGCTCGTCGAGCAGCGGTCCGTCGTACACCGCGTCGCCGGAGAACAGGGTCCCGGTGCGCTGTTCCCACAGGCCGATGCATCCCGGCGAGTGACCCGGGAGGTGGAGCACCTCGAACGCCCGGTCGCCGAGGTCGATCACGTCGCCTTCGTTCAACAGTTTGGTGGCGGGCGACCGCCTCAGTTCGAAACTGCTCGACGACATACCACCCGTGGGTACGGCGTCGATCATCAGCTCGGGGATGTGATAGCCGGCCTCTCGGTACGGTCCGAGGACGGGCTCGCCGTAGCCGGCGGTGGCGATGCTGTACGCACGATCGGTCTCCAAGTCCTGGGCCTCGGACGCGTGGATCGCACGCTCGTCGAATTCGTGCATGCCCCCGACGTGATCGCCGTGAGAATGAGTGGCGATCGCGAGGAGCGGATTGGTGGTCTCGGCCTCGACGAGGGAACGCAGCGGCTCGATACCGAGCGCTGTGTCGACGACCAGATCACGTGTGCGACCGCGCACGTGCCAGACGTTGCAACGCAGCAGCGGGTGCACGTGCGGTTCTGAGATCAGGGAAACGTCGTGTCGGCGGCGTTGGATGACGAACCAGGGATCGGCAACGGGAAGATCCAACATCATCGTGAGGCTAGACATCG
>JAYTRT010000807.1:0-2668 GCA_043746045.1 Actinomycetota bacterium
GCAGTCCATGTCTGGCATCAGGAGTACCACGACCTCGATCAGGACGAGTGGGTGTTTCTCGCCTCGCTGGTGGAGATCGCGACGCAACGGTGGGATGAACCGGACCAGGGAATCTGGGAGATCCGCGGCGCGCCCCGCCACTTCGTGCATTCGAAAGTGATGGTGTGGGTCGCGATCGACTGCGGGATCCGGCTTGTCGCCGAGCATGGGTTCGATGGTGTCGATCTCGATGCATGGTCCGCAGTTCGCGACCGCATCCGGCACGATGTCGAGACCGAAGGCGTCTCGCCCGACGGCGGGCACTTCGTCCAATCATTCGGTGCCGACGAGGTGGATGCGAGCCTGCTGCAACTCGCGCTCGTCGGGTTCGTCGATGCCAACGACCCGCGCATGATCGAGACCGTCCGCATCATCCAGTCGGACCTCGCTTCGGCGAACGGGTTCATCCGTCGCTACCGGACGCCGGCTGCGGAACCCGCCCGACCATCGGAGGAATCAGAGACGGTCAGAGGAGACGACGAAGGCGTGTTCCTGCTCTGCACCTGCTGGCTGGTGCAGGTGTTGGCGATGCAGGGACGGGTGGAGGAGGCGACCGAACTGTTCGAACGAATTGTCGCGGTGGGCAACGATGTCGGTCTGTTCGCCGAGGAATACGACCCGGCGACGGGAGAGTTCCTCGGAAACTTCCCGCAGGCGTTCACCCACCTCGGGCTGATCGCTGCGGCGGACCGACTGCGCAGCTGCACCCCGAGCTGACGATCGCCACGCACTGGATGCGCTGACGCGTTCCCGACGGCTCGTCGGTCAGGTGCCTCGGTGCTCGGTCCGTCCGTCGGCGTGCACAGCGAATCGGCCGGCTTCGCGAGGATGCACCGGATCGTCGGTCGGCCATGGCCAACCACCGAAGCCTGTCCGCCGATAGTCGCTGAAGGCCTGTTCGATCTCGGCCCGAGTGTTCATCACGAACGGGCCGTGCGAAACGACCGGCTCGCCGATCGGGCACCCTTGCAGGATCAGCGCTTCCGCACCGTACGGACCGGCGACGATCTGAACCGGCTCGTCCGCGCGCAGCACCACACCCGTCGATGCCTCGATGTGATGGTCCCCGATGCGGAGTGAACCCTCGAACACGTACAGGGTCCGGGTGGTGTCCTCGCCGCGTGCGACAGGAATGATCCATCGGCCGTGTGCCGCGCTGGCGATGTGCCAGATTGCCAGGTCTGCCTCCGGGCGCGACGCCCACGAGTTCGGGGGCGCCGATGGCGGTGTCAAGCCGGCCAACTCGCCTGCGACCACTGTCACCTCCGTGATCCGACCCTCGTCGTCGGTGGCCGTATGACGAGGAATGTCCTCGTTCCAGAGCATCGTGAAGTAGGGCTCGACCATCTTGTCCGAGGCCGGCAGGTTCAGCCAGATCTGGAACAGTTCGGTCGGATTCGGTCCGGTGCGGTCGAGCAACGGGAACATTTCACAATGGACGATTCCTTCTCCGGCGGTGAGCCACTGAACATCGCCGCGGCCGAAGCGAGCGGTCGCCCCGAGTGAATCGGAATGGTCGATGAATCCCTGACGGACGAGCGTGACCGTCTCGAACCCGCGATGTGGGTGTTGTGGAAAGCCAGGAATGGTGCTGCCGTGATACATCCGCCAACCGTCGGCCCCGGCGAAGTCCATGCCGATGTCCCGAGCGTCGAGCGACGCGTCGGGCCCCATGAACTCGTTGCCTTCCGGGTATTTGTCGAGGTGATGCACGCAGAACAGGAAGGGGTCGACGGTGGCCCACTGCATGCCCAACGGAATGGTCTGCAGCACCGGATCATCTGTGACGTCCATGTCATCCCCTCGAAATCCTGATGCGTTCTTCCCGATGCGTTCTTCCTGATGCGTTCTGAGGCATCTGCTGGGTTGGAGGCTATGCCTGATCCGGGTCGAGAGACGGTATGTACAATGCGCCGATGCCCACCGAACGGATCTCTGCCACCCGCCGGATCGGCGCTTCGGCCGCCGACATCTTCGCACTCGTCACTGATCCGAGGATGCATGTCGCAATCGACGGGTCGCACATGCTGGAACTGGCGCCCGATGCCAGACAACTGACCGCAGTCGGCGACTCGTTCGTGATCGACATGGACCGCGATGCGCTGGGCGACATTCCGATGGGGAAGTACTCGGTCCTCAACATCGTCACCCGGATCACGCCGAACACGTTGTTCGAATGGAACGTGGGCAGCGCCGAACGCGGCCCGCTCGGACACGTGTACGGCTATGAGCTCAGCGCCGTGAACGATCACCAAACGGATGTGACATCCTATTGCGACTGGAGCGCCGTCTCCGACAAGATACGCGAACGCGTCACGTTCCCGATCGTGCCGAAGATGGCGCTGATCACCACACTCGAGAAGTTGGATCGGCTGGCAACCCAACCGGGCTCGATCTGATCGCGCCGGCGGGAATCGTCCCGCGCCGAGAGACGTCAGGCGAGCAGCGCCGGCGCCAGCGCCCGCCATTGCTCGAGCGGATTGACGATCACATTTTCGGTCAGGACTTGCACGCAGACGTGATCGGCGCCTGCATCGCGATGAGCCTGCACACGCGCGAGGATCGCGGCTTCGTCACCCCAGACCACGAATGCATCGACGAGCCGGTCGCTGCCTCCGTTGGTCAGGTC
>JAYTRT010000808.1:0-2668 GCA_043746045.1 Actinomycetota bacterium
TACGTCGACGACATGGTCGAACCGCTCCTGGCCAACTCGGCTGCCGTCACCTACGTGCGCAGCCAGGTGGCGCACGGCACGATCCTGTCGATCGACACCGCCGAGGCAGCAGACATGCCGGGAGTGATCGCCATCTTCACAGCGAACGACCTCGACCTGCAGCCATCGCCGGCGCCGTTCAACCCGACCGTGGCACGCACGATCCTGGCATCCGACAAGGTTCGCCACGTCGGTGAAGTCATCGTCGCGATCGTCAGCGAGACACGCGCCCAGGGCGAGGACGCAGCCTCCGCCGTGATCATCGACATCGACCCCCTCGAGGCGTTGATCGATGTCGAGAAGGCAATGACCTCCACCACGCTGATCTACGAGGGCGCCGGCAGCAACGTCGTGTTCGACACCACAGCGCTCGGGATGCCCGAGAACACCGGCGACGACTTCTTCGCCGGTTGCGAGGTGGTGGTCAAGGGCCGGTTCATGAACCAGCGCGTCGCCCCCTGCCCGATGGAGATGCGCGGTTCCGCTGCTGCATGGGTCGATGGCCGACTGCACCAGTGGATCAGCACCCAGCACGCCCAGGGCGTGAAGGACGCCGTTGTCGCCGCCAACGGCCTCGATCCAGCCGACGTGCGCATCGTCACCCCCGATGTCGGCGGCGGCTTCGGAGCCAAGATCGGTGCGTCGGCCGAAGAACTGCTGCTCGGCAAGATCTCCAAGAAGGTCGGCCGTCCCGTGACGTGGCGCGAGACGCGCAGCGAGTCGATGGTCGCCCTCGTCCACGGTCGGGCGCAGCTGCAGTACGTGACCATCGGTGGCTCTCGAGACGGCAAGGTCAGCCACTATCAGCTCCACGCGATCCAGGACTGCGGCGGCTTCGCCGACATGGGAACCATCCTCGCCCCCTTCATGACCCGCCCGATGTCGAGCGGTGTGTACGCCATCCCGAACATCGAGTGTCGCACGACCAGTGTCGTCACCAACACCACACCGATCGGTGCCTATCGCGGTGCCGGTCGACCGGAGGCCACGGCTGCGGTCGAGCGGGCGATGGACATGTTCGCCTACGAGATCGGGATGGATCCAGCGGCGGTCCGCCGGGTCAACCTGATCCCGAAGTTCATGGAGCCGCACACGACGGCCATCGGTCAGACCTACGACGTCGGCGATTTCGAGACCGCACTCGACAAGGCGCTGGAGGCCGCTGACTACACGACGCTGCGCGCCGAGCAGGCGACGCGGCGAGCCAGCGGTGATCCGAAGCAGATCGGCATCGGCGTCAGCGTCTATGTCGAGATCACCGGCGGGGTCCCCCCGATGGGCGACGACGCCAAGATCGAAGTGACCGACGACGGTCGCGCGATCGTCTACACCGGAACATCGCCGCACGGCCAGGGTCACGCCACGGCGTTCTCGATGATCACATCCGAGCAGACCGGTATCCCGATGGACCGGATCGAGCTCGTCTGGGGCGACACCGATCTGGTTCCGAAGGGCGGCGGAACGATGGGTTCGCGTTCGCTCCAGCAGGGCGGCGCCGCCGTCAACCAGGCTGCCGTGGAGCTGGTCGAGCAGGCCAGCAAGTTGGCTGCCCGGCTGCTCGAGGCCGACGAAGCCGACGTCGTGCTCGACAAGGACTCAGGCGCGTTCCATGTCGCCGGCACGCCCGCGGTGGCCAAGACATGGGCCGATCTGGCCGTGGCGATGAAGTCCGAGGGCGGGCTCGAGCAGTCGACCACGTTCTCGGCGAACAGCGCGACCTTCCCGTTCGGCGCTCACGTCGCTGTTGTCGAAGTCGACACCGAGACCGGGCAGGTCAAGCACCTTCGCCACATCGCCTGCGACGATGCCGGCCGGGTCCTCAACCCACTGCTGCTCGAGGGTCAGATCCACGGCGGCGTCGCCCAGGGCACCGCCCAGGCGCTGCTGGAAGAAGTCCGCTACGACGATGACGGCAACCCGATCACGTCGAACCTGGCCGACTACGCGATGATCTCCGCCGCTGAACTGCCGAGCTTCGAAATCATCCACATGGAGACTCCGACACCGGTCAATCCGCTCGGTGCGAAGGGCATCGGCGAGAGCGGCACGATCGGCAGTACGCCGGCCGTGCAGTCCGCCGTCATCGACGCGCTGCAACACCTCGGCGTGACCCACATCGACATGCCGGCCACCGCCGAGAAGGTCTGGCGGGCAATCGCCGCAGCAGCCAAGTAACGGAACCAGTCAGCGACTCGGGCGGGTGATCCGCACCAGCCCGAGTCGGCTCGCCTGCAGAACGGCCGTAGGCCGTTCGGTGTCACGTCTCAGCAGCGGGCGAGCTGGTAACACCACTGTGTGATCCAGGAACGTTTCGAGGGAGAGATCTTCGGCATCGGCTCCACATCGGGTGCGCGCGTCGTCATCGGCAGTTGGGCGCATTCGAAGTTCGGGGTGTTCGCCGATGCAATGGTCGAGGCCGCCGACGGCCACCGCACACTTGTCGCGCCGTCGCAGCAGATCGCCGACTACGTCTCGGCCACCTACAACTTCGACAGGATCGTGATCACGCCGGTCATCGTCGAACGGTCGCCGACCTCGCTGACGCTGACATCGGAACCGCTGCAGCTCCAAGCGACCATCGGAGCTCGAACCGCTCTCGGCCGCCTTCTGCGACTCGTACCAAAACGCA
>JAYTRT010000809.1:0-2663 GCA_043746045.1 Actinomycetota bacterium
TCGGAACATCGACCACGTACTGGAACGAATATCAGCGCGACATCCGCACCCTGTTGACACCCAACACGATCGACGCTCCGGCGGCCCAGGAAGGCGGTGGGCTCAGCATTCGCTACGGCTTCGGATGGTGGCAGCTCGAACCCGACCAGGCACTCGTGATCACCTTCGCACCGCCGAACGCTCGCTACTGGTCGCTGCAGCCGTACAACGTCGCCTGGTTCGAAGCGCTCGACTATCGCAACCGCCAGACCACCATCAACAATGCCCAAGCAGTCATCGAGAACGGCCTCGTTCGAGTGGTCGTCTCGGCCACCGATCCCGGATGTGCGAACTGGCTCGACGTCACCGGGAACCGAGAGGGTCAGCTCATCCTGCGCTGGATCTGGGCCGATGACGACGCTGTGTCGGTCGCACCCGAATGCACGGTGGTACACGTCGACGAGTTGCTGACGGCGGCGATCACCGAGGCACCGCTCGCGCCACCGATCGATCGCACGGCGATACTGCGCAGCCGACGGATCAGCGTCGCGAGGAGGCACCGCCGTTGAGTTGGGAACCGGGCCCGCGACCGCTGTGGGTGCAGCATGCAATCGACGGAGAGGGCGGGCCGGTGTATGCGCTGGCGACTCGACCGCTGGTCGTCGGCGAGCTGCTGGCCGAGGCGCGAGTGCGCGCCGGAGCCGACGATTTCGGCGGCGACGACTTCCTCGAACCGCTCGGCATCTTCGTCCGTTCGGTCGAGGAGGAAGCCCGTCTGCACATCGTCGGTCGGTGGCGCGTTCGCGAGGTCATCCTGCGCGCCCTCGAGAACCGGCTGCGCATCGCCGCCTTCGTCTCGCGCGATCCTGGTGTCGTCGACGAGCAGATCGTCGCCCCCGTCATCGTCACGGGGAGTCCTCGGGCAGGGACATCGGTGATGCACGAGCTGCTCGCCCTGATTCCGGGATCGAGAGCTCCCCTCGCCTGGGAGTACTGGTGGCCCGCTCCCCCGCCGTTGCCCGGAGACGACGACGATCCGCGCATCCCGTTGGCCGATCGTGACGTCCGTCTCTCGGCTGCCCTCAATCCATCGTTCGACGGGATGCACACCCAGGGTGCCCGCGTTCCCCGCGAAGATCCCTCGGCGATGTTGATGAGCTTTCGATCCGATGTGCTCGCCGCGCACTACCCGACGCCGAGTTACGGTCAGTGGCTGGCGACGTGCGACATGCGCCCGGCCTACGACTACCACCAACTCGTGTTGAAGCTGCTGCAGCGCGAGCACCCTGCCCGGACCTGGGTGCTCAAGGCCCCTGGCCATCTCGCCAATCTCGAATTGGTCCTGCAGATGTATCCGGACGCACGGGTGGTGGTCTGTCATCGCGACCCGTTGGCGATGATCAGTTCGGTGACCAGCCTGACCGCGACCTTGCGTTTCGGGCACGCCGAGACGGTCGATTTCGAAGCGCTGGCGCGGGAGAACATGGAACAGTTCGGGCGCAACCTCGACACAGTGCTCGCGCTGCGCCTGAACGGGTCGTTGACCGACACGCAGGTCGTCGATGTCCGATTCGACCAGTTCATCGCCGATCAGGCCGGCGTCGTGCGACGGATCGCTGATCACTTCGGCATCTCGGCCGCCGGAGACGACCTCGAGCGCGCCGTCAGAGCGCACCTGGCCCTGAAGCCCACTGCCAAGAGCGGCGGCCATCAGCATTCGGTCACCGATCTGGGCATCGACATCCGAGCCGAAGGCGAACGGTTCCGCCCCTACATGCAGCATTTCGGGATTCCGGTCGAGGCCGACCGGGACTGAACAGACGCTCGTCTCGGCGACTCCTGTTCCAGCTGGTGGCCCCCTAGAGTCTGCGCGGTGGATCAACAGGTTGCGGTACAGGATCAGGCGGCAGCGACCGCTGCGAGCATCGAAAAGGTCTTCTTCGAACTCCGCAAGGTGATCGTTGGTCAACCGAGGATGCTGGAGCGGATCCTCGTCGGCCTCCTCGCTCGCGGACACTGTCTGTTGGAGAGTGTTCCCGGGCTGGCCAAGACCCTGGCTGCGGAAACATTGGCGCGAGTGACGGGCGGATCGTTCGCCCGGATCCAGTTCACGCCTGACCTGCTGCCGAGCGACATCGTCGGAACGCGCGTCTACCGGGTGTCCAGCGAGAAGTTCGATGTCGAGCTGGGTCCGATCTTCGTCAACTTCCTCCTGACCGACGAGATCAACCGGGCGCCGGCCAAAGTCCAGTCGGCACTGCTCGAAGTGATGGCGGAACAGCAGGTGACGATCGGCGGAGTGACCCACAAGGTGCCGAAGCCGTTCTTCGTGATCGCCACCCAGAATCCGATCGAGAGCGAAGGTGTGTATCAGCTACCCGACGCCCAGCGAGACCGGTTCATGATGAAGATCCTGCTGACGTATCCGACACCGGACGAGGAGATGGTGATCCTCGACCGGATGGCCGTCAACCCGCCGCAGCCCGAGCAGATCATCGATCTCGCTGGGCTGCAAAGGCTGCAGGGTTGCGCCGATCTGGTGTTCATCGACCGCACGGTGCAGCAGTACGCGGTCGATCTCGTGCAAGCCAGCCGCCACCCGGATCGCGCCGGGATGGCGGACCTGACATCGATGATCGCCCTCGGCGCCAGCCCGCGCGCGACCCTCGCCCTTGTTCGGGGTG
>JAYTRT010000810.1:0-2663 GCA_043746045.1 Actinomycetota bacterium
TGATTCCAACTGTCGACGCCCACGCCACACCGATGCTCGAACGGATGCGCATCGGCATCCCCCCGATGATCTCGAGTGGATCCATCAACGCGCCGACAAAGCGCATCCCGATGTGCGTGGCCTCGTCGAGCCCCTCGACACCGGGAAGTACGACGACGAATTCGTCGCCGCCCATTCTGCCGATGACGTCGTTGTCACGCATCGCGCTGCGCAATCGATCTGCGGCCCCGGAAAGCAGTTGATCACCGGCTTGGTGGCCAAAGGTGTCGTTGACCTCCTTGAGGCCATCGAGGTCGAGGAAGACCACCGCGGTACCAGGGGACCCCGCTTCGTGACAGGTCAACGTCTGGTCCAGTTGGTCCAGCACGGCGGCACGATTGAGACAGCCAGTGAGCTGGTCGATCGTCGCTCGCTTTTCCAGTTCGGCACGCAGTTCGGCGGCTGCGGTGATGTCATCGACGCACAGCACCGCACCGATCGGCGTGTCGTCGGCATCGGTCAGAACCCGGATCGCGATCGCACAGAGCATCAGGTCGGTGCGACCGACCATGGTCAGTCGAACTTCGATGTCGGCGTCGACGCCATCGAGCAGAACCCCGTCGATGGCTGATTCGAGCGCGATTCTGTCGTCGGGGATCACTGTCGCGAACTGTTGCTCCAACGTGGTGCACCGGCCGGTTCCGACCAGATGTCCGAGGCGGAGATTGGCGTAGACGACGTTGCGGTGACGATCGACGTGCAACACCCCCGAAGGCAGGGCCTCTGCCAATCGGCTGAGCAGTTGTTCTCGCTGACGCAACGTTTCCACGACGTGCATCTCGTCGGCGATGTTCAACATCTCACTGACCACGATGTGTTCTCGCTGCTTGAGCAGGTTGGTGTTGGTGAACTCCATCCACAGCCAGGTTTCGTCGACACGGCGATGGCGAAGTCGGATCCGGGTCGACTCGCCCGGTGCGGTCAACATTTCCATCCACGCGTCGACGGCTTCGACCTGATCGTCCGGATGGATGAATTCCAACGAATTGCGACCGATCAGCTGATCAGCACGGAACCCGAGAATCTCGCAGATCCGGTGGTCGACGTGTCGGATGACAGCCAACTCGTCCTTGTTCACCCGGCCCGTTCGGGCGAGGACCGGCGGCCGTCTGGCCAGATCGGCGACGAGATCTTCGGCCGATTCGGACACGATCAGTCCGATGTACACGCCGTGGCTGTGACGTACGTCGGCAAAGTAGAACGACGCCTCAGCACCGTTGACGAGCACCACCGGTGCCACCGCCGCGCCGAGCCGCTTGACGGCATCCCACTTCTCGATGACGACAGTTCGCGAGGCGGGCTGGACGATGTCGAGACCGGACCGGGCATCGACGACTCGCTGTCCGTTGAGTTGGATCGACGCAGGCAGATCGATGAAAAGTCCATCATCGTCGATGGCGGTGACGAGGGCACGGGGACGTTGCTGCAAGAGCGACGCGAGGGCGGCATCGCGCGCGGCTTCGTCGATCGACGAGACCGAATCGAACCGCTCCACTGAACTCCTCCGTCCGTCGCCCCCAGCAGGCCCTGACATGTCATCGGCCGATAGACGCCATTGCGTGAGCAAAGAAGCGTAACTCGGCTCGCATCACGTGTGCCATCAGCCTGTCCTCGCCGTGGCCGTGGCAATCACGATCCGTTGCGAGGCGTCCACGAGCCCGTCCGAGTGGTGTGATGCACGTTCGACGAACGTTTCTCGTTCGGCATACGATCGTGCCGATGAAGCACGACGGTGGAATCGAGGACGTAGCCCGGCGCCGTCTGCGCAGCCTTCGGCTGGCAAAGGGCTGGACGCTCGACCAACTCGCCAGACGCAGCCTGATCGGTGCCTCGACCATCAGCCGGATCGAGACCGGGCATCGGCGGCTGGCTGTCGACAACCTCGCCGACCTTGCCCGCGCCCTGGACACCACGGTGGACGAAATTCTGGCGGCCGGCGACAACGGCGACGACGTTGTCATCCGGCCCAGCCGCAATACATCCAACGGCAGTGTGCATTGGCCACTCACCCGCCTGCACGACCCGTCTGGCCGGGTCGTGATGAAGATGCGCATCCCGGCGTCCACCAAGGCACCCGATCAGCGAGTGCACCCCGGGCGTGACTGGTTCTACGTCCTCGAGGGCACGGTCAGACTGGTTCTCGGTGATCGCGAAATCCTCGTCGAAGCCGGCCAGGCGGCTGAGTTCGACACGATGACTCCCCACTGGTTCACCGGTTTCGGCGGACCGGTGGAGATCCTCACGATCTTCGACCGGCACGGGGAAGAGGCGCATCTGGGTGCTCCGGACAGGCACCCGAGCGGCTGCGCTGATCAGGTCTGCGCTGATCAGGTCGTGAAGTTGCCCATCACGTCGGCCAACAGATCGACCGTGCCCGCGTTGTTGTACAACGCAACCGAGCCGTCAGGGCCGAGCCGGGCAAGGACACTGTTGGGCACGATCTGGCCGGCGACAGCGTTGAGGTTGGACGCCAGAGGCATGGTCGATCCCGACGGGAACACCGTGACATAGGTGTCGTTGCTGGGCGCCACGACCGTCACGTTCAACAACACCGCGCTGACCCCCGAGTTGGGCACGCCGCTCTGACCGCTGAGTTTGAGAATCAGGGGGGTCTGATTGATCGG
>JAYTRT010000811.1:0-8337 GCA_043746045.1 Actinomycetota bacterium
ACGTCCTTGCGGCGCTCGATCTCGACGATGTCGTCGTAGCGGGAAATGCCCCACAGTTCATTGATCGGATCCCAGTACGCGCGAGCGTTGTCACGCATCCAGGCGTACGTCGGGTACGGATCGTTCGTGTAGAACTCGCCGTCGAGGAGGTCGATCGTGGCGTGCTCCGGCGTGTCGACTTCGTGAGTGGTGCTCATCGCCGAACAGTATCTGACGCGCCGTCAGATCCAGAAGGGGAGCAACCTGTCCGAAGAGGAGCAACGTGTGCGACCGACGCAGAACATGCGCGCGGCCTACTCGAAGGTCAGCACCACCGCGCCGGTCTTGTCCGACTCGCGTCCGATGAGTTTGGTGAGTCTGCTCGGGATCGACATCAGCAAAGCCAGCAGTCCGTACTTCGCATTGATCGCAGACCGAACAGCGGAGTACTCGGCGCCCGTCACGTATGTCGCCGTCGCCGTCACTTCGACGACGTTGTCGGCGACCTTGCCGCGAGCGCTGCAGGGTCGCAGGATCACGTGCGGGTTGTTGCGGATCCGCTTCACCTTGCCCGAGTCGAGATCGGTGACGAACCCGGCTGTGCCGTCTGCCAACGGAGCGATCCACACGGGTGAGGACACGCGCTCACCGCTCTTGCGGAAGGTCGTAATCGACACGTACTGCTCATCGCTGATCGACATGGGGCAGAGGGTAACGAGCACGAGGAGACGTCGGGGGCGCCACCGCAGTAGAATCAGGTTCTTGTCGCGACGCGACAACGAACGAAGGAGCATCGTCATGGCATCACAGGTCGATTTCGACTACTTCGATTGCGACAACCACTTCTACGAAGCGCTCGACGCGTTCACCCGCCATCTCGATCCGAAGATCGGCAAGCGGGCGATGACCTGGGCCGAGGTCGGGGGCAAACAGCGTCTGCTGGTCGGCGAGAAGATCAACAAGTTCATCCCGAACCCGACGTTCGACCCGGTGTCCAAGCCAGGAGCGCTCGACGAGTACTTCCGCGGTCGCAACCCCAAGGGCGAGGGCACACGCGAACTGTTCGGCGAACTCGACCGGATGGCCGATCACCCCGAGTATCGCGACCGGCACGCCCGATTGGCGCTGATGGACGAGCAGGGGATGGCCGCAGCGATCTTCCTGCCGACCCTCGGCGTCGGCATGGAGCAGGCGCTCAAGCACGACCTGCGTGCGTTGACCGCCGCGTTCACCGCGTTCAACCGGTGGATGAACGAGGATTGGGGCTTCGCGTACCAGGAGCGGATCTTCGCTGCGCCGCTGATCTCGCTGCTCGACCTCGACCACGCTGTATCGGAGTTGGAATTCGCGCTCGCCAATGATGCTCGGTTCATCCTCGTGATGCCCGGCCCGCTCGTGACCTCCCGCGGTGGCGGGTCGCCGTCGTCCACGGGTCTCGATCCGTTCTGGTCGCGCGTCAACGAGGCCGGCGTGACCGTCGTGATCCATGGTGGCGACAGCGCCTACAGCGCATACAAGAAGGACTGGGGCGATTCCGGTCTGACCGAGGCATTCCGTCAGAACCCGTTCGGGGCTCTGCTGTCAGCGAATGTCACCCAGGACACGTTCGCCAACTTCCTTGCCAACGGGCTCTTCCATCGGTTCCCGAACGTGCGCATGGCTGCGGTCGAGACCGGTTCGGACTGGGTCTTCCACCTGCACGAGAAGCTGAAGAAGTCGTTCGGGCAGACACCGCAGGCATACCCCGAAGATCCTCGAGCCACGTTCAAGCGTCATGTCTGGGTCTCGCCGTACTACGAGGACGAACTCGGCGCGCTGCGCGATCTCCTCGGCGCTGACCGGGTCCTGATGGGTTCGGATTATCCGCATGCCGAGGGCCTCGCCGACCCGTCGTCGTACATCAAGGATCTGCGCAATTTCAACTATTCCGACGAGGACAGCCGCAAGGTGATGCGCGACAACGGGTTCGCCCTGTCGCGTCGCCAATCGCTCGGGTGACAGCGCTCGTGTGAACGAGTTATCCAGAGGAAATTCACAATATACGGCACTAGCGATCCACAGGCTCGGTGGTTCATCGTAGGTTCATGCTGCGTTCGGTCGACATGGAGATCCATCACACATCCGGTCGCCGCCGTCGGCGGCGGATGACGGTCGATCAACCCGACCGTCGGGCGCTCGAGTGTTCCGGATGGCGGACCATGCTCGACTACACCGAGAACCACATGCGGGCCATCGACGGCACCCTGTTGGCCGTGATACCGCGATGGACCGCCGAGGCCGAACGGCGCACCGCGGACAGCGTGATCGGACGCGTCACCGTGGCGAGTGCGACTGCGCCGACGCGGGACGAGGCCTGGGCCAAGCTCCGTCGAGCCACGACCGCCGCCGACCTTCGGCCCTACGACTGCGCCAACGACTTCTGACGCAGGATGACCGTCTCGGTGATGCGGGATGATGCTCAGACGGTGCCGTTGAGCCGCTTGTACATGCCTCGCTGCGCCTTCGCCAGCCGGATGAACTCGGCGTAGAGCGGTGCATGCAGGGCCGTGCTGAGCGGATCAGGCACGAACAGCTGTGCAGGGGGAGCGCTGTCGACGATCTCCTCCAGCGTCATCTGGCCGAGATGCAGCGCGGCGAACCATGCGGCGCCGCGGACGTTGACATTGAGCGGGTCGGCGACCTGCATGATCGGGCGACCGATGACGTCGGCGTGGATCTGGCACCACAGATCCGAGATCGCGCCCCCGCCGAGCAGCCGCAGTCCGTCCAGCGGGCGTCCGGCAAACCGCTCGGTCGCCTCCAGGAGCCACAGCGCGTTGTACGCCACCCCTTCCATCACCGCACGGATCAGGTGGGCGCGTGTTGTGGACATCGAGACGTTGAGAAACCCGGCGCGGAGATTGGAATCGGAAACAGGCGACCGTTCGCCGTTCAGCCACGGGCAGAAGATGACGCCGCCGCTACCGGATGGCGCAGTGGCGGCCTCGGCGGTGATCGTGTCGTAGTCGATGGCTCCTGACGCTCCCTCGCCGAGGGCTGAATCGCGGAGCCAGCGCAAGGCCGCGCCGCCCGTTTCGTGGTTGTTGGCAATCAGGTACGAACCCTCGCGTAGACCAGGAACCGATGCAGTCTGTCGAAGTATGTCGGTCTTCTTGAACGGCACGGGAGCCGAGACCCAGGCCGTGGTGGAGATCGCGATGTGACCGGCGAAGTCGGTGACTGCTCCGGCACCGATTGCTGCGGTGTGCAGATCCGGCACCCCGCAGATCACCGCTGTGCCGGCGGGCAGAACCTTCGACGAACCGAATTCGGCAGCCGCCTCATCCGACAAGGGCCCGAGACGCGCTCCCGTCGGCCGCATTTCCGGCAATCTGGCGACATCGCGGCGCGCCAAACGGACGAGCACGTCGTCGTACACGACCGGCGCGCCCGGACGGTTGTCGGTCAACCACGACGCAACCATCGCTGCCGGCGTCGTGGCGCACGTCCCGGTCAGACGCATGCCGATGTAGTCGACCGGTTCGATCAGCGTCGCCGTCCGTGCGTAGATCTCTGGACGGGCGTGGGCAAGGAACTGGGCGTGACCGGTGGGATCGTTGCCGCCAGGATTGGGAGCGCCGCCGGCCAGGCGGAGCCACCACGCGAGTTTGTGCGGCGCGTACCCCGAGACTGCGATGCGCCCACCGGTGAGCGATTTCGTCCAGGGTGCGCCCCGATGATCGGTGTAGAGCAGACACGGCCCGACGGCACGGCCATCGACGTCGACGGGGACTGTCGATCCCCACTGACCCGTGATGCCGATTGCGGCACACGGCCCGCAGTCGAGGGCCTCGGCCCCGTCGAGTTCGTGATCGAGCTCGCCGAGCAGTTCGCGGACGGCAGACACGAGTCCGGACCACCATTGTTCGGTGTCCTGCTCGGCGCCCCCGTCTTCGGTGAACAGCGTGTCGATCGATCGGAACGCGCTGGCCAGGACACGACCATCGGTTGCTACAGCAGCGGCCTTGGTGCCGCCTGTGCCAAGATCGATCGACAGGTACCAGCGTTGCTGCATGCAGCGAGTCAAGCAGACGAAAATGGCGCCGCATCGATCAGGTGGGCGGTGTGCCAAGCTCGGATCATGAGCACGTATCCGTATGCCGATCGTTTCGCTGTCGTGAGGGCCATCCCGGAGCACGGGCGAGACCGCTCCGAGATCCTCGCCGAACTCCGCACGATGGCCACGGCGGAGGACGCGTTCTGGCAGACGGGTAAGGCCAGCGGATCGTTCTACTGCGGCGACATGGACCACTACGCATTCATGTCGGAGGCGTTCGCGATGTACGGGCACATGAACGCGCTCCAACGAGACGTCTGTCCGAGTGCCACACGATTCGAAGGCGAGATCATCGCAATGGGCCTCGATCTGTTCCACGGCGACGTCGCTACGGCGAACGGCGGCGACCCGGTCGGCATGATCACCAGTGGCGGAAGTGGCAGCATCCTGCACGCCGTGATGTCATATCGCGAGCACGCTTCGGTGACCCGCGGCATCGGCGCCCCCAACGGGAGACAACCCAACTTCATCAAGCCCGAAACCGGTCATCCTGCCTTCGACAAAGCATGCCACCTGCTCGGGATAGAACTTCGTGTCGCGCCCGTCGATCCGCTGACCGCAACGGTCGATGTCGAAGCAGTCGCTGAACTGATCGACGAGAACACGATCGCGATGACGGGCTCCGCGTGCAACTACGGGTACGGCACCATCGATGACATCGCCGCGCTCGGGCAACTCGCGATGCAGCGTGGGATCGGTCTGCACGTCGACGGTTGCCTCGGCGGTTTCATCCTGCCGTTCGGCGAACAGCTCGGCTTTCCGATTCCACAATTCGACTTCCGTGTGCCCGGCGTCAGCACGATCTCCGCCGACACACACAAGTACGGATACGGGTTGAAGGGCACATCGTTGCTGATGTTCCGCGACCGGGCTGTGCGCAACAGTCAGTACTTCTTCCAGACCGCGTGGTCGGGGGGCAAGTACTGCTCGCCCGGTATCGACGGCTCTCGTTCGAGCGGCCTGTTGGCCGCAACATGGGCGGGCATCGTCGCCATTGGTCGCGACGGGTATCTCCGGTATGCCAAGCAGATCTTCGACACGTCGTACGCGATGCAGGATGCCATCCGCAGTCATCCCGAATTGCGCCTGATCGGCACGCCCAGCTTCCTGTTCGCATTCACGTCGGACGAATTCGACATCTATCACGTCAACGATGCCCTGCGCGCCAAGGGATGGCGGATGAACGGCCTGCAGTACCCGAACGGCATCCACATGGCGGTCACCCGACCCCAGACGCAGCGCGGCGTGATCGAGGCATGGACCACCGATCTGGCCGAGGCGGTGGCCTACGGATCGGCCAACAAGGACAGCGCGCCGAAGAGCAGCGCGATCTACGGCGGCGTGAGCGGCGGTTGGAGCGAGGAGGCAGACGACTTCATCCGCGCTGTGATGAGCGACATGATGGACGGGCAGCAGGCCGTTCCCGGCTGAGCCGGCGCCGACAGACCTGTCACCGCCACAGCGCTCGCGTCCAAGTCGGTCAGAAGCCTGAAACCGGTTGCGGCGTGTACGGCTCCTCGAGCGAACGGATCTCGTCGGCGGTCAGCACGATGTCGATCGATGCGATTGCGTCCTCGAGGTGTTGCGGCTTCGTCGCGCCGACGATCGGTGCAGTGACAGCCGGGTGACGGCCCACCCAGGCCAGCGCGATCTGCGCACGCGCGACTCCTCGCTGTGCGGCGATCGCCCCGACTCGTTCGATGATCTCCCGGTTTGCAGTGCTGTACAACGTCTTACCGAACTCGTCGGTCTCGCTGCGGCTCGTGCTCTCGTCGAAGTCGCGGGTCAGCAGGCCTCGCGCCAGGGGACTCCACGGGATGACGCCCACACCCTGGTCGAGACAGAGCGGCAACATCTCCCGCTCCTCCTCGCGGAACACGAGGTTGTAGTGGTTCTGCATCGAGACGAACGTGGTCCAACCGTTGGACTGGGCGATCTGCTGTGCTTTGGCGAACTGCCACGCCCACATCGACGACGCTCCGATGTACAGCGCCTTGCCGGCCTTGACCACGTCGTGCAGGGCCTCCATCGTCTCCTCGATCGGGGTTCGTTTGTCCCATCGGTGGATCTGGTAGAGGTCGATGTAGTCGGTGCCCAAGCGGCGCAGGCTCTCATCCACTTCGAACATGATTGCCTTGCGTGACAACCCGCTGCCGTTCGGCTTGCGCCGCATCGCGCCGTGGACCTTGGTCGCCAGCACGATCTCGTCGCGTCGGGCGAAGTCGGCGAGGGCGCGACCGACGATCTCCTCGCTCGTGCCGTCCGAATAGACGTTCGCCGTATCGAAGAAGTTGATGCCTTCCTCGACAGCGCGCTTGATGAACGGCCGGCTCTGCTCCTCGTCCAAGGTCCACAGGTGACTGCCGCGATCGGGGATGCCGTAGCTCATACAGCCAAGGCAGATCTTGGACACATCGAGGCCAGTGTTTCCGAGCTTGACGTACTTCATTTGCTCACTCTAGAGAACAAACCCCCGCACGGGCCGGGCGGTTGGTCGGGGTGCCACGGAAGATCGCGAGCTCGTCACTCGACGCCCATGTCGGGCGGAACATCGCGATCCGGTGCAACCTATTGCATGGTTCGTGACGTCTACGGGGTGTGAACGCGTTGACCGAGCCGCGTGCCGTCGAGGGAGTCGGGTTGTCCGACGAGCATTTCGAGACCTTCTACAGGGATGAATACGCCGCTGCCGCGCGCCTGGCCTACCTGCTCTGTGGAACACAGTTGATCAGTGATGACATCGTGCAAGATTCGTTCCTCGCAATCGAGAAACACTTCTCGGGCGTCGATCGTCCCAGCGCCTATCTCCGCACCGCAGTGGTGCGCAGATGTGCTTCGTGGCACCGCACCAACAGCCGGCGGGCCGGTTTGCTGCCCAAGCTGTACACCGATTCATCGGTGGCCGCCGACGACAGCGAGTTGTTCGACGTCCTCGCGACGCTTCCGTACGAACAGCGCGCTGCCCTGACCCTCCGCTTCTGGTGCGACATGAATCTGGCCGAGATCGCAGACGCGCTCGGGTGTCGTGTCGGAACGGTGAAGTCGTCGATTTCGCGGGGCCTGGCCCGGCTCCGCCTCGAACTGAAGGAGGTGATGTGATGGGCATCGAGGAGCGTCTTCGGCGCGCGCTCGACAGCGCTGCGCGTCACGTCGATGTCGAGGCGCCGAAGCGCTCGGACGTCCGCCCCACTGCTCGCGTTGCGGCGGTCGAGATGGGTCGTCACCGATGGCCGATGACGATCGCAGCAGCAGCCGTGGTTGCTGTCGCCGTCGGAGTGATCGCGACTCGAGGCACGAGCGATCCACAGCGTCTGGCGACCCTGCAGGTGGCCCCACCGAACAGCACCCGGTCGGCCCCGGTGCCGTCGGAATCGACGACGTCGCTGCCTGTGACGTCGGTGATCCCTTCGACGTCCGTGCTCGCGCCTGCGCCCTCCGTGCTCGGGACGTCCGCGCCTGCGACGTCCGTGCTCGCGCCTGCGCTGACCCCTTCGACATCTCCTTCGTCCCCGACGTTCTTGCCGACTCCTCCTCCTCCTTCGACCGACGTCCCACCGGGAGCATCGCTTCCGGTGACGGTCGTGCCTGGCGGACCGTTGACGACGCGATGCACTGACACCGACCCGGGTATGTATGCGATCAGCGTGTCCCAGGCAAAGACGTGCCCGGACGGCACGTCGGTGCTCGTCAGCGGCGTGATCGTCGCCGATGGGGCGGGGAATCGGTATTTGTGCGATTTGTCCGCATCGGTGACGTCGGCAACATGCTCGGCTGAAGGTCTGACGGTCGTCGGTGGCGGTGCAGCCGGTGCGGACGGCAACTACGACGGCGTGATCTACGGCAAGCGATTGGTCATCGGCTTCTCTGCACGGCCCGGAACACCGGTCGGATCCCTGGTTCCGATTCCGACCATCCCCAACTGACGCTCGCGACCCGTGTCTGCTCTTGTGCATTTGTGAGATCTTGATCAATCATGCTGTGAACACGACATCTGTTTCCACTGTTCCTCGCCGTCGCGGCTGGTATCGAACAGGAGTTCGTCTCGGTTGGTGGGCATGGAAGCGGTGTCGGGGTGTTTGACGATGAGTGTCAGCGCGGTCGCCGCCCAGCCCCGACCATCACGCGACGACGAATTCCGGGCTCGCCGCTACCCGGCGATCCCGCACAACGCCGACGGCACCCACAGTGTGATCGGGAACCTCCCCGACGCTGACGCGTGGACCGTCGAGAGGGCGTTGGCAGCCATCACCGGCAAACCCGGC
>JAYTRT010000812.1:0-2639 GCA_043746045.1 Actinomycetota bacterium
GTTTGAGCATGCACTTCGCGATTCGCGCGGACCTGTTCGTGATCCCGCGGATGACGGCCGACGTGGACACGGCGTGGCACATGTTCCCCTTCCTGATCCGCCACGAGTCCGGGGTCCGCCGATCGGCGCTGCAGCAACATCTCGAGTCGCACGGCATCGACACCCGCATGGTGTGGACCGGCAATGCCCTTCGTCAGCCGGCGTTCAAGGGCATCGCCCACCGCGCTCCCGACGGTGGACTGCCGAATGCCGACGCTGTGATGGAGCAGGGACTGATCCTGCCCGCCAATCATGCTCTCGGCGTCGACGACATGGACTACATCTGGGAAATGGTCACGGCTCACCTCGCCGAGAGAGGGCTCTGACGTCGCCCCGAACGCTCCGCGGGCCGAGGTCTGTCACGCACGTTGTTCATGGTTCGGACGGCCGGGTATAGCAACCACATGACACCCAATGCCAACGGCACGGAACAATCGAACAACGACACGCCGACGATCTTCGTCCTGTTCGGTGCCACCGGTGATCTGGCCAAACGGATGGTGATCCCCGCGTTCTACACGTTGGCGATCGAGCGGCTCCTGCCTCGCCGGTGGGCGCTGATCGGCAACGGTCGCGGCGACATCTCCGACGACGACTTCCGCACCCATGTCCACGACGCGCTCACAGAGTTCGGCACGAAGCCCGCTGGCGACGATTGGGATGACTTCAGCCGGAAACTGTCGTTCGCCGGGAAGGGGTTCGCTGTGGACGATCCTGGAATGCTCCCTGCCGTGGTCGAAACGGTGCGGTCTTCGGTCGGCTCGGACGCGCAGTTGATCCACTACATCGCGCTGCCGCCGAGCACGTTTTCCGGCTACACCAGAGCATTGGCCGCTCACGGCCTCGCCGATCGCGCGCGTGTCGTGTACGAGAAGCCGTTCGGGATCTCGTTGACCGACTTCCGTCAGCTGGACTCCGTCGTCCAGGACGTGCTCGACGAATCCCAGGTGTACCGCATCGATCACTTCCTGGGCAAGGAGGCGACGCAGGAATTGCACGTTCTGCGGTTCGCCAATGGACTCTTCGAGGGCATCTGGAACCGTCATCACGTCCGCGCAGTGCAGATCGACGTACCGGAGAAGTTGGATGTCTCCGATCGTGTCGGGTTCTACGACACGACCGGCGCGCTCCGCGACATGATCGTGACGCACCTGTTCCAGGTCGCTGCCGAGGTCGCCATGGAGCCGCCGCTCAGTCTGTCCGCCGAGGATCTCCAGGATGCACGCGAGACGGTGATTGCAGCCTTCCGCCCGCTGCGCCCGGACGAGACGGTGCTCGGTCAGTTCGACGGATACACCGATGTCGAAGGGGTCGCCGATGGATCGACCACCGACACGTTCGTCGCTGCTCGCTTGTGGATCGACACGGATCGTTGGCGCGATGTGCCGTTCCTGCTGCGGACGGGCAAGCAGATGTCGGCGAGCGCGCAACAGGTCAGCCTGCTGATGCGTCGACCCGAGGTCGGCTTGTTCTCCGGTGCCGACACACAGGACAACGTGCTGTCGTTCTCGCTCGGCGGCTCCGGTGAGATTGCGCTGTCGATGTCTGTCAAGAGCCCCGGGACAGGGCTGACGCTGACCGAATCTCGAGTTTCCCTTCGGATCGCCGAGCTCGGTTCGAAGGAGCCGTTGCCGCCGTACTCGAGGCTGATCCACGACGTGATCCTCGGTGATCGGTCGTTGTTCACCAGGCCGGACGGACTGGAGAGCGCGTGGCTGGCGATCGAGCCGATCATGCGGGAGGCCCCGCCCGTACTGCCGTACGCCGTCGGCAGTTGGGGACCGGACGATGCGGCCCGGCTCGCCGAACCGGACGGTTGGTTACTCGGCCAGTGACGTCGCGTTCCGACCGGTCTCCCGAGAAGAACGTCACTCGCCGCGACGATCAAGGCTCCGTGGATGAGCGCGGTGCCAGTAGCAGCGCAGACAGCGATGCGGCGACGATGGACGCGACCAGGATCGCGAGCTTCGCCTCGGCCAGTTGAGGCCCGATCGGAAAGGCCAGTTCGGCGATGAACAGCGCCACGGTGAATCCGATCCCTGCGGCCGATCCGATACCGACGAACTGCCGGCGACCGGCATTCGACGGCGAGTCGGCGAGATTGCCACGAATCGCCAGACGCGACGCCACGACGATGCCGAGGGGCTTGCCCAGCACCAGCCCGGCGATGATGCCCCATGTGATCGACGAGGTCGCTGCGGAGCGGATCGTCGTCGTCGAAATGGTGATGCCGACGTTGGCCAGGGCGAAGAGCGGCACGATCACGAAACTCGCCAGGGGATGAAGACGTCGTTCGACACCTTCGATGATGCCGGGCGGCGCGAGCAGCCCCATCGTCACGCCCGCCAACGTCGGGTGGACGCCTGAACGGTGCAGGCAGAACCACATCACGCCGCCGAGCACGACGTACGCGGTCACCGTCGAGGTTCCGCAATGACGGGCGACCACGACGACAGCCAGGGCGGCCACAGCGCCGAGCAACCACGTTGCTTCGAAATGCTTCGTGTACACGACGGCGATGATCACGATCGCGCCGATGTCGTCGACGATCGCCAAGCCGAGCAGGAAGGCGCGGAGTGATGACGGGACTCGAGAGCCGA
>JAYTRT010000813.1:0-8289 GCA_043746045.1 Actinomycetota bacterium
CAGGACAAGCGACACTGTCTCGAAGTTGCTCGCCGCTTCGTCAGCTTCGCGCCCGATGCCCCGCGCTTCGCCATCGCCGCTGCGCTGATGCACGACGTCGGCAAGGTGCAGAGCCGACTCGGGACATTCGCCCGAGTGACAGCGACATTTGTCGGACCACGAACGAAGCGCTTTCGGCTCTACCACGATCACGAGCGGATCGGCGCCGACCTCCTGCGCGCTGCCGGATCCGCTCCGGAGACGGTTGCCCTGGTCGAGGAGACATCGGATCAGCGCATCCTCGCCGCTGCATTGCATCGCGCCGACGACATCTGACGTTCAGCGGGGTCGCCGCCGGCGTCGAGGTTCCAGTGATGCGAGACGGTGTGCGGCGGCGGATCAGCTGTTCTGTGGCAACTGCCGCCGGTCGACTTCGGTGATCCGTTGGTCGTATGTGTTGTTGATCCACATCGTTTCATCCAACACCAGCAGTGAACTCGGTCGATACCGCAGATGGGTCGCCGAGATCGTCCGACCGGTGACCGGATCGAGCTGATACAAGAACTGCGCAGGCTGATCCAGCGCCCACATCGTCCCGTCCGGCGCCACGAGAGGCCGACCTGGCCTTCATCGAGCCCGGCAACGTTCGCGTCGACCGGCGCGAGCAAGTGCTGGGCGCCGGCCGGAACCACGATGGGCTTGCCGGTTGTCGTGTCGTATCCGTGCAGACTGCGATTGCGTTCGAGCAACCACACCGTTGGACCGGCGACAGCGATCGATCGATACGGAGCGATGGAGAACAGCGAGGTCAGACTGCCCGAGGTCGGATCGAACCGACCGAGTGTCTCGCCGACTTCGGAGAAGTACTCGAGATACAGCGAGCCGTGATCTGCGGCGAATGGCGACAACATGATGTTCGGTTGAGCGTTCGTCGACGTGACAACAGGGAGCACGACGACATTGCGTTGTTCGCCCGTGACCGGGTCGAGTTCCACGAGTTGCTCGGCCTGTACACCGCGAGCGAACACGCGGCCACCGACCGCGACGCCGGCACGACCAGCCGATGCGGCGACACGGTTGGTGGTGATGTCGACGGTGGCCGACACCGTTCGGCCCGAGACCCACAATCTGTCTCCTCGAAGTACCAGCGCATCGCCGTCTCGAATTCCGGTCGGGATCGACGCCAGCAACTTCTTCGACGCCGGATCGATCCGCGACAGCGCGCCGGAGTCCTGGTCGAGAACCCAGACCGAACCGCCGGCGAACACGACGTTGCTGGGTCGGCCGTCGACCCGCACGAAGGTCTGCGCTGTGTTCGCCGGAGAATCCGACGAGCAGGCGGTCATCCCGATGACAACGGCTGCGGCCACGGTGAGCACTTCGAGGATCGTGCCGGTTCGCGCCATGCGCGACCATAGTCCTGTCAGGAGAGCAGGCCGATGTTGCGGTAGGCGCGATCGAGCGTCACCGAGGCAACGGCTCGCGCCTTATCGCGGCCCTTGTGCAAGAGCGTGAGCAATTCGGCACGATCGTCGACGAGCTCCTTGTAACGAGCCTGGACCGGACGGAGCAGTTCGACGACGGCTTCGCCGGTCGCAGATTTGAGCGCGCCGTACTGGGTGAACTCGAGCGCGATGTCGGCGGGCAGACGACCCGTGGCTGCGGCATGGATCTCGAGCAGGTTGCTGATACCCGGCTTGGTGGCCCGGTCGAAGCGGACCTCGTTGTCGCTGTCGGTGACGGCGCGCTTGAACTTCTTGAGGATCGATGCGGGGTCGTCGAGCATGTTGATCAGCCCGGCGTCCGTCGCTGCGGATTTGCTCATCTTCGACGTCGGATCCTGGAGGTCCATGACGCGGGCTCCGGCTTTGGGAAGAACGGCTTTGGGAAGGACGAAGGTGTCACCGAACCGACTGTTGAAACGCATTGCGATATCGCGCGTGATCTCGACGTGTTGACGTTGGTCGTCGCCGACGGGTACCTCGTCGGCGTCGTAGAGCAGGATGTCGGCGGCCATCAACGCGGGGTACGTGAACAACCCGGCGGCCATGAATTCGCCCTCGCGCCGCGCCGACTTGTCCTTGAACTGCGTCATCCGGCTCAGCTCGCCGTAGCTGACATTGCACTGCATCACCCACCCGAGTTGAGCGTGTTCCGGGACATGGCTCTGCACGAAGATGGTGGCCACGTCCGGGTCGAGGCCGACGGCGAAGAACATCGCTGCCAACTCCAACGTGGCCTGACCAACCACGTTCGGCTTGTCGCTGACCGTGAGCGCGTGGAGGTCGACGATGCCGTGGAAGGCGTCGCACTGGTGTTGGTTGATGACCCAGTTGCGCAGCGCCCCGAGGTAATTGCCCAGCTGCATTTCGCCGGTCGGTTGAATGCAGGAGAGGACGCGGGTCACGTCCGGAAGGCTAACCAACAGCTCTCGCAACGGTCGGTGCCATTTCGGCAGCTGCGGGGGTCAGTGACCCGTCCGACTCGGCCAGTAGAATGCACGGAATGGCCTACGACGTGTCGACATCGGTGTTCGAGGGCCCGTTCGATCTGTTGCTGCATCTGATCCTGCGCGAGCAGGTCGACATCTACGAGGTGTCGCTGTCGGCGATCGTCAGCGCGTACCTGGTCGAGGTGGAGAAGCTGCAGAGCATCGATCTAGATCTGGCAACCGAATTCCTGCTGATCGCCTCGACCCTCGTCGAACTGAAGGCACGACGGTTGTTGCCGGGTCGCGATGACATCGATCTCGACGATGAACTCGCGCTCTGGGAGGAGCGGGACCTGCTGCTCGCTCGGTTGCTCGAGTGCAAGACGTTCAAGGACGTCGCCGGCGTGTTCGGTGTCCTCGCCGATGATGCCGACCGCTCGTTCGGGCGTTCCGTCGGCCCGGACGAGCGATTCGAATCGCTGATGCCCGATCTGCTCGACGGTGTCAAACCACGACACATCCATTCGGCCTTCATGCGCGCAACCACGCCGAAGGTGATTCCGACGATCGACCTGTTCCATGTCTCGGCCGTGAAGGCCAGCGTGTCCGATGCGATGACGGAATTGCTCGATGAGCTGCCGCGCGTCGGACGCATCTCGTTCCGCAGGCTCACCAGCGGGCTCGTCGACCGGCTCGAGGTCATCGTGCGCTTCTTGGCGCTGCTCGAGATGTTCAAACAGGGGATGGTCGAATTGGATCAGGCCGAGCGGTTCGGCGACATCGACATCGTGTGGGTCGCCCGGGATGCCCGGGTCTCGGTCGGCGCGCTGGCGATCGACGACTACGAAGGCTGATGATGTCGAATCCTGAAATCGAGATCCTCGACGCCGACGTGGTCCGCGCAATCGAAGCAATCGTGCTGGTTGCCACCGAGCCGGTACCGACCGAACAGCTCGCCCAACTGTTGGAGCAGCCGCTGAGCGTTGTCAACGAACTCTGCCTCGGTCTGGCGGATGCGTACGATCAGGCAGGTCACGGTTTCCAGCTGGTCGAAGTCGCGGGAGGTTGGCGTTACCAGACACATGCAGACATGTCGCCGTACGTCGAGCGCTACCTGCTCGATGGTCAACGGGCTCGGATGAGCGGTGCAGCGCTCGAGACGCTGGCGATCGGGGCGTACAAGCAGCCGATCTCACGCGCCCAGATCGCTTCGATCCGCGGGGTCGATCCGGATGGCGTTCTGCGTACCCTGGCGGCCCGAGGCTACGTGGCTCAGGTGGCCATCGATCCAGGTCCCGGACAGGCGTCCCTCTTCGGAACCACGCCCCAGTTCCTCGAGAAGCTCGGTTTGAACTCGTTGTCCGATCTTCCCGCACTTGCCGAATTCGTTCCGGGTGCCGAGGTGGTCGAGGCCCTCGAATACGGCCTGCGGGCGCCGAATGCGGACCCGAAGCAGTTGCGCGCGAACACCCCGGTTCTGCCCGACGAAGAACAGCGGTCATGACAGTTCGGTCGCGTCGGCACGTCTCCACACGGTCGGCGCAACGGAACACCGACGATGTCGGCCGACCGATCGAGGAGTCGTTCCAGCGACCTGCGGACAAACCGTTGGAGAAGCCGCTCTGGGAACAGTGGGCTGAACAGCGCGCCGTTGCCACAGGCGAGCGGCTGCAGAAGGTACTCGCGTTGCGCGGCTGGGGAAGTCGGCGGGTCTGTGAAGATCTGATCGCTGCTGGGCGAGTCACGGTCAACGGCGAGGTTGCCGTTCTCGGTCGCCGAGTCGAGACAGACATCGACACGGTTGATGTCGACGGGGTCCCCATCGGGCTTCATCCTGACATCGTCTACTACCTGCTCAACAAGCCGTCGGGGGTGATCACCACTGCATCCGATCCGCAGGGCCGGCCAACGGTTGTCGAGTTGGTACCTCGAGAACCGAGAGTGTTCTCCGTCGGTCGGCTCGACGCCGACACCGAGGGCTTGCTGTTGCTCACCAACGACGGCGCCCTGGCCAACCTGATCAGCCATCCGAGTCACGGGGTGGAGAAGGAATACCTCGCCTCGGTCGACGGCAACGTCCCGAACAATCTCCTCCGCCGCCTCCGCGAGGGAATCGAACTCGACGATGGCATGACAGCGCCGGCGCGGGCCAGTCAGATCAGCCCGGGGTTGTTACGGATCACGATCCACGAGGGTCGGAACCGGCAGGTTCGGCGGATGTGCGAGGCCATCGGTTTTCCTGTGCAGCGTCTCGTGCGCGTCCGAATCGGTCCACTGCGGGATGCCACTCTGGCCCCTGGCGAATGGCGCGCCCTCGCTCAGGAGGAAGTGCGTCAGTTGGCTGAAGCTGTTGCGGGCACTCCGCGCAGCTACGATCGTCGCCCGTGATCCCTCCCCGACGCGCGAACGTCATCGGTCTCGGCCTGATCGGTGGGTCGATCGGTCTAGCCCTACGCGAGCGCGGCTGGCATGTCAATGGCGATGATCATGATCAGGCGCGAATCGATCGGGCGCTCGGCCTCGGCGTGCTCGACGACCAGGGAATCGACGAACGCGCAGAGATCACGTTCGTCGCGACCCCCGTCCTGTCGGTGGCGGACCAGGTCAAGCGGGCCCTGGCCGAGACACGAGGCATCGTGACCGATGTCGGCAGCGTCAAGGGTGCGATCGTGGCCGCGATCGACGACCCTCGTTTCGTCGGAGGGCACCCGATGGCCGGGAGTGAGCTGGAAGGGCTGGACGGCGCAGACCCGACGATGTTCACGGGGGCAGTGTGGGTGCTCACGCCGATGACGACCACCGCCGACGAGACCTTTGCGACGACTGCGGCAATCGTTGCCGAACTCGGTGCCGATGTCGTGGCGTTGCCTCCGGACCGCCACGATCAGGTGGTTGCTGTTGTCAGCCACGTTCCCCATCTCGCCGCGGCGACGTTGATGGGCCTGGCGTCCGACCGTGCCGAAGAGCATGCCGCCCTGCTCCGGCTGGCCGCCGGCGGTTTCCGCGACATGACCCGGATCGCCAGCGGACATCCGGGTATCTGGTTGGACATCTGCGCCGAGAATCGCGATGCGATCCTCGGTGGTCTCGACGGGCTGATCGATGGCCTGCAGCGGATGCGTGAAATCGTTCGCGACGATGACCGTGCAGCACTGTACGCACGGTTGCAGCATGCGCGCGAGGCACGCGTCAACCTCCCGACCCGGGGAACCCAGCCGAGTGAACTCGCCGAAGTACGCATTCCGATTCCCGACCGCACCGGCGCTGCCGCTGAGGTGTTCACGCTGGCCGCAGAACTCGGTGTCAACATCTCCAGCTTCGAAGTGGTGCACAGCGTCGAGGGCAACCGAGGGGTCGCGATCGTTCTGATCGATGCGTTGGCAGTCGATCTCTTCCGAGGTGGACTTCTGGCACGAGGTTTTCGTCCCGCTGTGCAGCGGCTGGATTGATGATCGACCGATCGAGTGCGGTGTACCACGTACAACCGTTGCAGCATCCGCTCGATGCCGTCGTCCGAGTTCCGGGGAGCAAGAGCATCGCCAATCGCGCCCTCATCTGTGCGACGTTGGCTGACGGACCGACCATGCTGACCAATGTCCCGGGGGGCGACGACACGGCGGCGATGCTCGGTTGCATCGCGTTACTCGGTGCCGGCGTCAGTACCGACCCGCACGACGAATCGATCGTGCGCGTCCACGGGACGGGCGGTTCGCTGCACAGCGGTCCGCTGCTGTTGTCGGCACAACTCGCCGGCACCACGTCGAGGTTCGTGACGGCGTTGTGCGCACTCGGTACCGGCCACTACGAGATCGACGGCCTCCCCCCGCTACGCACCCGCCCGATGGCACCGCTGCACGACGCGCTGGTCGCACTCGGCGCAGGCATCGTGGCCGGCGAATCGTGGGGCCACCTGCCGATCACCGTCGAAGGTCGGTCATCGTCATCGTCGTCCTCGTCCTCGTCCTCGTCCTCGTTCGCATCGTCGGCGTCCGGACCGATGCATGTCGGTGTTCCCGGCGACATCAGCAGTCAGTACATCACGGCCCTGATGCTGATCGCGCCGTATCTGCCGGGCGGGCTCGACATCGAACTGACCACCCCGTTGGTGTCCCGGCCGTACCTCGACATCACGGCCGCGGTCATGGAATCGTTCGGGGTCGCCAGCGTCGAGATCGGTGACGACAGCGTTCTCATCGGTGCCGGCCGCTACATCGGGTGTGAGTACGTGATCGAGCCAGACGCCAGTTCGGCCAGCTATCCGTTTGCCGCCGCCGCGATCTGCGGTGGCACGGTTCGGGTCGAAGGCCTCCACCCCGATGCCATCCAGGGCGATGCCAGGTTCGCAGATGTCCTCGGCGCGATGGGTTGTTCGGTACTGCGTGACGCCACCGGCACCACGGTCGACTGCACGGGACCGCTGACAGGCCTCACGCTCGATATGTCCGAGATGTCCGACCTGGTGCCGACGATGGCGATCATCGCACCGTTCGCTTCCACCGCTACCGAGATCACGGGTGTCGGATTCATCCGCGCCAAGGAGAGCGACCGTCTCGGCGACCTCGCCGCAGAATTAGGCAAGTGCGGTATCGACGCTGTGGTCCTGGCCGATGGCATCCGGATCGAGCCAGGGTTCGTGGCCGGTGCAGCGATGGAGACGCATCACGATCATCGCCTGGCGATGTCGTTCGCGATCCTCGGACTGCGCTTGCACGGGATGAGGGTCCACGACCCAGATGTCGTTTCCAAGAGTTGGCCCGAGTTCTGGTCGGTTCTCGAATCGATGCGCGAATGATGAGCGCCAGCGATCCGAGCGCCAGCGATCCGAGCACCAGCGGTATGAGCGCGGGGAAAGACGATGGGGTCGTCGTTGCTTTCGATGTCGACGGCACGTTGACGACTCGTGACTGCGTCGTGCCATTCCTCCGGCGACTCGCCGGACGGGCCCGACTCGCAGGTGGGGTCGCGTTGCGTCCGGCGGCGATGACGAACGCGCTCATCCGGCGCGACCGGGACCGGTTCAAGGCCGTTGCGATGCGCGCCGCGTTCGCAGGGCGTACCGCTGCGACCGTGGAGGGTCTGGGAGCAGATTTCGCGCGCACCGTGCACGGTGAATGGCTGCGTTCGGATACCGCTGGTCGACTCGCCTGGCACACGGCCCAGGGCCACCACGTTGTTCTCGTCTCTGCCTCGCTCGGGTCCTATCTGCATCCGCTCGGCGAACTGCTCGGTGTCGACGACGTGTTGTGCACGGAGGCGGTCCTGGGCGACGACGGGAGGTTCACCGGAGCAATGGTCGGCGCAAACTGTCGTGGACCGGAGAAGGTCAGGCGCCTGCACGCCTGGATGGATCAGCAGGAATTGCGTGGCGCACGATTGTGGGCGTACGGCGACAGTGCGGGTGACCGCGAAATGTTGGCCGCCGCCGACCACCGATTCCTCGTCAAGGGTGTCGTCATCTCTGCCACACCGGGAGGCTCGTGATGATCAGAGGGTTGTTGAAGGAGGCCCGCCCGAAGCAGTGGGCCAAGAACGCGCTCGTTTTCGCTGCGCCAGGCGCAGCGGGCGTGCTGACACACGAGAAGGCCCTCCTGCGGACGTTGATCATCTTCATCGCCTTCTGCATGGCCAGCGCCGGCACCTACTACTGGAACGACATCCTCGATGTCGAGGCCGACAGGGTGCATGTGCGCAAGCGCTTTCGACCGATTGCCAGCGGCGCGGTGCCACTCGGTGTGGCAAGGGTCGTCGGCAGCCTGCTCCTCGTGCTGGGTCCTGCGCTGGCGTTCACAACGAGGTGGCAGGCCGGTGTCGCGTGCATCGTCTACGTGCTCTTGACGACCACGTACACCAAAATTCTCAAGCACATCGCAGTCGTCGAT